>JAEXDU010000014.1 GCA_023401495.1 Bacillota bacterium | reverse complement strand
GGATAGCATATGGCGGTATGTAAAAGGGTGGTATAACGAAGTTTGGCCTTCGTCCTGAATCAGGACGAAGGTTTTTTGTTCGTGTGAGTGTAATATTGTAGGAGGTACAGAACATGTATCAAAAAGTATCCACAGATCTTCATTTTGTGGACCGTGAAAAAGAAGTGGAGCAGTATTGGCAGGAGAACCACGTATTTGAAAAAAGCGTGGAAACCCGCCGCAAGGGAGCGCCTTATATTTTTTATGACGGCCCGCCTACGGCGAACGGCAAGCCGCACATCGGCCATGTGCTGACCCGCGTTATCAAAGACCTGTTGCCCCGCTACCAGACCATGAAAGGCAAGCAGGTGCCGCGCAAGGCCGGCTGGGATACGCATGGCCTGCCCGTGGAGCTGGAAGTGGAAAAACTGCTGCATATCAACGGCAAGGATCAGATTGAAGCCTACGGCCTGGAGCCTTTCATCGATAAATGTAAGGAAAGCGTCTGGAAGTACAAGGGCATGTGGGAGGATTTCTCCCGTACGGTCGGCTTCTGGGTGGACATGGATCATCCCTATGTCACCTACGACAATAACTTTATCGAGTCCGAATGGTGGGCACTCAAACAGATTTGGGAGAAAGAGCTTCTGTACAAGGGCTTCAAGATCGTTCCCTACTGCCCGCGCTGCGGAACGCCACTGTCCAGCCACGAGGTGGCGCAGGGCTATAAGGACGTCAAGGAGCGCTCTGCGATTGTCAAGTTCAAGGTAAAGGGAGAAGACGCCTATATTCTGGCGTGGACGACCACCCCGTGGACTTTGCCCTCAAACGTGGCCTTGTGCGTGAACCCCGACGAGAGATATGTAAAAGTCAAAAAAGACGATACCGTTTATTATATGGCGGCGGAGCTCGTGAACACCGTGCTCGGCGAGGACGCCGAGATTCTGGAAAGCTTTGTCGGTACCGATCTGGAATACAAAGAATACGAGCCGCTGTTCCCCTTCGTACAGCCGAAAGAAAAGTGCTGGTTCGTCACCTGCGACCGTTACGTCACGCTGACAGACGGTACCGGTGTGGTTCATACCGCGCCCGCGTTCGGTGAGGACGACGCCCGTGTGGGCCGCGTTTACAGCCTGCCGTTTGTTCAGCTTGTGGACGGCAAGGGACAAATGACAAAAGAAACCGCGTGGCCCGGCGTATTCGTCAAGGATGCCGACCCGCTGATTCTGGACGACCTGAAGGCAAGGGGCCTGCTGTTCGCCGCGCCGAAGTTCGAGCACAGCTACCCGTTCTGCTGGCGCTGCGACACCCCGCTGATCTATTACGCAAGAGAATCCTGGTTCATCAAGATGACCGCGGTCCGTGAAAATCTGATCCGCAACAACAACACCGTCAACTGGATTCCCCCGTCGATCGGCAAGGGCCGCTTTGGCGACTGGCTGGAAAACGTGCAGGATTGGGGTATCAGCCGCAACCGGTATTGGGGCACTCCGCTGAATATCTGGGAGTGCGAATGCGGCTGCCGCCATGCGGTCGGCAGCATCGAGGAGCTCAAAAAGATGTCCCCGAACTGCCCGGAGGACATTGAGCTGCACCGCCCCTATATCGATGCCGTCACCATCACCTGCCCCGACTGCGGCAAACAGATGCACCGCGTGCCGGAGGTGATTGACTGCTGGTTCGATTCCGGTTCCATGCCGTTCGCGCAGCATCACTATCCCTTTGAAAACAAGGAGCTGTTCCACGAGCAGTTCCCGGCGGACTTTATCTCTGAGGCGGTCGATCAGACCCGCGGCTGGTTCTATTCGCTAATGGCGATCTCTACGCTGCTGTTCGATCAGGCGCCGTTCCGCAATGTCATCGTGCTGGGCCATGTTCAGGACGAAAACGGACAGAAGATGTCCAAATCAAAGGGCAACGCGGTCGACCCGTTCGATGCGCTCGAAACGTACGGTGCAGACGCGATCCGCTGGTATTTTTACAGCAATTCCGCCCCGTGGCTGCCGAACCGTTTTTACGGCAAAGCCGTGGTGGAGGGTCAGCGCAAATTCCTCTCTACCTTGTGGAACACGTACGCGTTCTTTGTGCTGTACGCCAACATCGACGAGTTTGACGCTACCCAGTACCGTCTGGAATCCGATAAGCTGACGCTGCTGGATAAATGGCTGTTCTCGCGCCTGAATTCGATGGTGCGCGACGTGGACACCAATCTGGAAAATTACCGCATTCCCGAGGCAGCCCGCGCACTTCAGGAGTTTGTGGATGATATGAGCAACTGGTATGTGCGCTGCAGCCGCGAGCGCTTCTGGGTAGAGGAAATGACCCAGGATAAGATCAGCGCATATATGACCCTTTACACCGCTCTGGTGACGGTGGCAAAGGCCGCGGCCCCGATGATCCCGTTCATGACGGAGCAGATTTACCGCAATCTGGTGTGCAGCATCGACCCCAAAGCGCCCGAAAGCGTACACCTGCGCGACTTCCCGGAGTGCGAGGAATCCATGATCGACGCGAAGATGGAAGAGGATATGAAGCAGGCCATGCAGATCGTCACGCTGGGCCGTGCGGCCAGAAACGAGGTCGGCATGAAGATCCGCCAGCCTCTGGCGAACCTGTTCATCCACGCGGAGCGCGATTTGGGCGAGGATTACCGCGGGATCATCCGTGAAGAGCTGAACATCAAAACGGTTCACTTTGTGTCGGATGCGTCCGATTTCTCGGATTACCGCTTTAAGCCCCAGCTCAAGCTGCTCGGTAAAAAATACGGCAAGCAAATCAACGAAGTCCGCGAGGCTCTGGCAGCCCTGAACGGCTCCGCCGCGAAGAAGGAACTGGATCAGAACGGCTCGATCAAGCTTTCGATCTCTACCGGAGAGATTTCTCTCTCCGCGGAAGAACTCCTGATCGAAACCGCCCAGAAGGAAGGCTTCGAGTCCATGTCCGATAAGGGCGTGACCATCGTGCTCGATACGACCCTCACCCCCGAGCTGGTGGAAGAGGGCTTTGTGCGCGAGATCATCAGCAAGCTGCAGTCTATGCGTAAGGACGCCGGCTTCGAGGTGACAGACCGCATTGTCGTGTACCAGAACGGCAACGATAAGCTGGCCGACCTTCTGTGGAAAAACCGCGAACAAATCAGCCGCGAGGTGCTCGCCGATGAAATCCGCCTGGGTGAGACCGACGGCTACACCGCCGAATGGAATGTCAACGGGGAACAGACCACGTTTGGTGTCGTGAAGGTTTCGTAAGCAGAGTTTAAGAATAACAGTTAAGGAAACAGGGAGCAGAATCATTTGCGATTCTGCTCCCTGAGATACAGGCCCGAAGCCGGATTTATCTTCCGGCTTCGGGCCTGCTTTCTTTTTGCTTATCCATTTTTTTGTTCGTCGTTTTGCAGTAGGAACCTGGCCGCCGCGGTGTTTTCCTCCGCGACGAAAATCCGGTACTCATCGCCGCTTTCCGGGCCAAACTGCATTCTGGTCAGCATGGGGGTTCTTCCGCCCAGATTGTTACTGGATTCCCGGAAGGCGCGGTTTTCCGTCTTGGTTTTAAACGGCAGGCCGTGCTCTCTCAACACATTCTGGCCACGGAAAAACGATTCTGCACTTGTGCTGAAAAAGACCTCGTGCCAGCGGGGAGAAAAAAGACCCATGAGAAAAGCCTCCTGTTTGCTTTGTCCGTGAGTTATTCTTTGCCGTAAGAGCAGCAATAGTCCACGGGCCCCTGCATTTCAATCTGGAATTTGCTATTGGCGGGAATCTCAAAGCTCTGCCCTGCCTCAATGGTCTGCCATTCTGTCCGGCCCGGCAGGAGTACTCTCACTGTACCCGCCAGAATTTCCATCAGCTCACTGTCTCCTGTCCCGAATTCGTATTGCCCGGGCAGCATGATGCCGAGGGTTTTTCTGGTACCGTCCTCAAACAGCACAGTGCGGCTGGTCACTTTGCCGTCAAAATAAATATTGGCTTTCTTTACTATGGTAACATTCTGAAACTGTTCCATGTTTTATCCTCCATCGCGTGTCGTGTAGCTTGCTTTTTCATAGTATCACGTTAAATCGATTTTCGCAATCCTCTGAATTCACGGCGGCGCTTCTTATATTTTCCCCCGCATATTGAGAAATCAGATGCAGAAGAATATAATGGAACCAATTCCAGGCTGTCTGGTTTGTGTTTCAATAGGAGGAGGGAATCCAGTTGTTCGGTAAATTTACGGTCAATTCCGATCAGGATCACATCAGTGTGAAAGACTTTCGCCCCGACGACACCGCCGGTCTTTCCAAAGCGGACATTGAGGAAAAGTACAAAAAGCTCCATGATGAGTTTGAGGAGCTGCAGGAAAAATTCTATGCCTCGAAAAAGTATGCGCTTTTGATCGTGCTTCAGGGGATGGACTGCAGCGGGAAAGACGGCACCGTGCGAAAGGCGCTGTCCGGCATCAATCCCAACGGCTTTTATGTGGAAAACTTCAAGGTGCCCACGCCGCTGGAGCTCAATCACGATTATTTGTGGCGCGTCCACCAGAAAACGCCGAAGCGGGGAGACATCGTCGTTTTTAACCGCTCTTATTATGAGGATGTTCTCGTGACCCGCGTGCACAGGACGATCAACGACGAAACGGCGAACCGCAGGTTTGACGAAATTCGTGAATTTGAAAAATATCTGGTCAACAACGATACGATCCTGCTCAAGTTCTTTCTGCATATCTCGAAGGATTTTCAGCAGAAAAAGCTGGAGGAGCGGTTGGAAACCCCCGAAAAGAACTGGAAGTTCTCCGCGGCCGACCTGAAAGAGCGGCGTTTTTGGGACGAATACCAGCACTGCTATTCCGACGTGCTCTCGCACTGCAGCACAAAAGAAGCGCCGTGGTATGTGGTTCCGGCCAATCATCGGTGGTTCCGGGATTATTTTGTCCTCAGCGTGATCGTGAAAACGCTCAAAGAGCTTTCGCTGGAATTCCCGGCAATCGACGGCGATGTGCGGGAGCTGATCAAGGAAGTAAAGAACAACAAATAGTTTCAGGCCGTTGCAGAAGCGATGCAGCTTTTGTTTGCAGCAGGGCTGAGTTCTGTCTTTTGATGCAGGCGTTATGCCGACCAATTTAAATTCCGCTGTCGGTGTTTTTCGTCCGGACAAGGCTCCTGAATCGGGGCCTTGTCCGTTTTTGCGCAGAGCGGATTTGGGTTCCGTAAAAACGGTGGATATCCTCTCGCTTCATGATCGTAGTATTTTTGTCAAATGATTGAATATTTTGACGCAAAATGGTACAATTAATTTTCATGAGGCAGGTGAACAGGTTGAGGTTGAAAAAATGGCTGGTGTCCCCTCTGAACAAAGAGCGTGCGGCGCAGATTGCGGAGGAGTACGGTCTTCCGTTTTTTCTGGCAATGATGTTGGAGATTCGGGGCGCACACCGGCGCGATCAGATAGAAGAATTGTTGGGAGAAAGGTCGGAGCTGTCCGACCCGTTTTTAACAGCGGATATGAACAAGGCGGCGGAACGGATTCGCCGTGCGCTGGATGATTTTGAAAAAATCGCGATTTATGGGGACTACGATGCAGACGGCGTGACCGCCACGGCTATTCTGTATTCTTACCTGGAATCTTGCGGCGGCAATGTGATGTATTATATTCCGGAGCGTGAGGGAGAGGGCTACGGCCTGAATCTGAACGCGGTGGAATTCCTGCACAGCAGGCAGGTAAACCTGATCATTACGGTGGATAACGGCATCGCCTCGGTCAAAGAAGCCGAGTATGTCAAAGAGCTGGGCATGGAACTGATTGTCACCGACCATCACCGTGCACAGGAGGTTCTGCCGGACGCGGTGGCTGTGGTCGATCCTCACAGGCCGGACGATACTTCCCCCTATAAGCAGTTTGCGGGAGTGGGCGTTGCCTTTAAGCTGATTATGGCGCTCGAGGGCGAAGACTGCGATCTGGCCGGGCTGATCGAAAACTATGCCGATCTGGTTGCGGTGGGCACCATCGGCGACGTGGTGCCGCTCACCGGCGAAAACCGACTGCTGGTGCGCGAAGGGCTGCGATTGCTTTCGCGTACAGACCGCCTTGGCATCCGCGAGCTGCTTGAGCGCTCCGGTATGGCAGGGCGGCAGCTGACTGCGGGGAACGTGGCCTTTTCGATCGTGCCGCGCATCAACGCGACGGGCCGCATCGGTTCGCCGGGCAGGGCGGTGCGCCTGCTGGTCAGCGAAGACCCCGACGAGGCGCGCGAGCTGGCGGAGGAAATCTGCGACGACAACGACTGCCGGCGGCAGATTGAATCCGAGCTGTTCCAGAGCGCCCTGCAGGATTTAAAGGAACACCCCGAACGCCTGTACGACCGCGTTCTGGTCGTCGCCGGGCGCGAATGGCACCACGGCGTGATCGGTATTGTGGCGGCGCGTCTGGTCGATCACTTCGGCAAGCCATGCATGGTCATCTCGTATTCGGGCGATCAGGCCAAGGGCTCCGGCCGCAGTGTCGAGGGTTTTTCTCTGTTCGAAGCGCTCTGCTCCTGTTCGGAGCTGTTTACAAAATTCGGCGGGCATCCCATGGCGGCCGGTATCAGCCTGCCCGCAGAGAATATCGAGGCGTTCCGCGAGGCGGTCAACCGCTATGCGGCCGGCGTTCCGGATGCGGTTCCCACCCTGCGGCTCGACTGCAAGCTGCGCCCTGCCACGCTCAGCCCGGAACTGCCGGGTCTTTTGCAGGCGCTGGAGCCGTTCGGCACAGACAACCCGGCGCCGCTGTTCGGGCTGTTTCGTATGCGTCTTGAAAAAATCACCCCGGTGGGGGAAGGAAAGCATTTGCGGCTGACGTTTTCCCGCGATGGAATCATGACGAACTGTATGCTGTTCCATACCACCGCAAAGGAGTTTTCCTATGAACCCGGGGATGAGCTGGATTTGGCCGTCACGCTGGACGCAAAGGAATTCCGCGGTGAAATGCAGCTTTCTGTGTTTATCCGGGAGATGAAGCTGTCGGCGCTGGATACAGACGCGTTTATTCGGGGCAAGCTAACTTTTGAAAAATATAAGCGGGGAGACGATCTCACTCTGAAAGAAGCAGAGGAGCTTCTGCCGGATTACACAAATTTTGCGCAGCTGTATCGCTTTCTGCGGGAGCGGGGCGGCTGGTCGGGCGGGGCGGAGCTTCTGCTCTACCGGTTCGACGGCGGCAAAATAGGCTACGCCCGGCTTCTGACCGCATTGGAAGTATTTGCAGAGCGCGGCCTGCTTTTGCTTCAGCAGAGCGGCGATCAACTAAATGTTGAGCTGTGCGAAACAGATCAGAAGGTCAATTTG
>JAEXDU010000012.1 GCA_023401495.1 Bacillota bacterium | reverse complement strand
GCACAACCTGCGCGTGAAGCGAGTGTGTAAGAGAAGCTTTGGTGTCTGCAAAAAAGTATGAGAAGCCACCGCGTTGTGAAACACCATCTGCAAACCGACAAATCGAAACTACCGTCAGGCAGCCCTACTGCGAGCCAACGAGAGCGCTCTGAAAATGCCCGCCGACAGACGGGAATGCAAGGCTTGTTTCCAAATAAAGCTCGGAGAGTGGGCAGTTTCATTGGAGCGCCTTACGGACAGCTTTTGTTGGTGCAGTCAAGGGTTGTTCCCCAAACGGATTCCAAAGGTGTCCTTTGGAAGGCCTTTGCTTACTTTCGTCCTTTCACGAAAGTAAGTGCCCGCCCCGGCACGAGGGGCAAGCCTGCGCCAGCAGAAACTTACAAAAAAGCATCCACAGGCAAGCTGCGCCAGCAAAAACAATACGGCGAAGCCGCACGAAGAAAACCTCTAAATTATAAATGGACAAAACAAATACTTTGCTCCGATACAAAGGACAAACAGAAGAAAAAATTCTTCTGAGGGAAAACCACTCGAAAAGGTTTTTGAGAAAGGAGGACAGGCACATGGGATTCGTGCATTTGCATCTTCATACGGAATACAGCCTGCTGGACGGTGCCTGCCGCATCGGGCCGCTGATGGAGGCAGTCAAGGAGCAGGGGCAGACGGCGGTAGCCGTTACCGATCACGGCGTGATGTACGGCGCGGTGGATTTTTACCGTGCCGCACAGCAGAACGGGCTTCACCCGATTATCGGGTGCGAGGTGTATGTCGCGCGCCGTACCCGTTTCGATAAGGTGCACGGACTCGATAACGAGCCGTATCATCTGGTGTTGCTCTGCGAAAACAATACAGGGTACCAGAATTTGATTCAGATCGTCTCGCAGTCCTGGACGGAGGGCTTCTACAGCAAGCCCCGGGTCGATCTGGAGCTGCTGGAGGCGCACAGCGAGGGGCTGATTGCGCTTTCGGCGTGTCTGGCCGGGCAGATTCCCCGCCAACTGACAAACGACGATTACGCCGCCGCGCGGGAAACCGCTCTGCGGTACCGTGACATTTTCGGCGAGGGCAATTTTTATCTTGAGATGCAGGATCACGGTATCCGCGAGCAGAAAATCGTCAATGACGGCCTGCTGCGTCTGTCCAAAGAGACCGGAATCCCGCTGGTCGCGACGAACGACTGTCATTATATCCGGCAGCAGGACAGCCGGATGCACCTGATCCTTCTTTGCATTCAGACGAACCACACAATTCAGGACCCCGATAAAATGGAGTTCGCCACCGATCAGTTTTACCTGAAAAGCGAAGAGGAGATGCGCGCGCTGTTCCCGCAGGAGGCGTGTGATAATACGGTTGTCATTGCCGAGCGCTGCGAGGTGGAATTTGAGTTTGGCCACACCAAGCTTCCCTCGTTTCAAACGCCGAATGGGGAAGATAATGTGGAATTCTTCCGCCGCCTGTGTTTCGAAGGGCTGCACCGCCTGTACGGCGAGCAGCCGGACCCCGCCGTCACCGAGCGGCTGGAATATGAGCTTCGCGTGATCGAGAGCATGGGGTATGTTAACTATTACCTGATCGTCTACGATTTTATCCGGTATGCGAAATCTGTCGGAATTCCCGTCGGCCCGGGCAGAGGCTCCGGCGCGGGGAGTCTTGCCGCGTACTGCGTCGGCATCACCGGAATCGACCCGATCCGCTACCAGCTTCTGTTCGAGCGGTTCCTCAATCCCGAGCGCGTCAGCATGCCCGATTTCGATATTGATTTCAGCGATGAGCGGCGCGGCGAAATGATCGATTATGTCGTGCAAAAATATGGGGCCGACCATGTGGCGCAGATTGTCACGTTCGGCACCATGGCGGCCAGAGGCTCCCTTCGCGACGTCGGCCGTGCGATGGCGATTCCCTATAACGTAGTCGATTCGGTGGCAAAGCTGGTGCCGATGGGGCTGAACGTCACGCTGGAAAAAGCGCTTGCGTCCTCCTCTGAGCTGCGCACGCGCTACGAAACCGATCCCCAGATTCACGAGCTGATCGATATGGCCCGCCAGGTGGAGGGAATGCCCCGCAATGCGTCCACGCATGCGGCGGGTGTTGTGATCACCGATCACCCTGTCAGCGAATATGTTCCGCTCGCAAAAAACGGGGAGTCCATCGTTACGCAGTACACCATGACCACGCTGGAAGAGCTGGGCCTACTGAAAATGGATTTTTTGGGGTTGCGCAACCTTTCGGTGCTCAACGACGCGCAGGAAGCGATCCGGCGGGTCGATCCGGAATTTTCGGTCGCAAAGATCCCGTTTGACGACCCCAAGGTATTTGAAATGCTTACTGCCGGTTCAACGGACGGTGTGTTCCAGTTTGAATCGGGCGGCATGCGCAATGTAATCATGCAGCTGCGCCCGGAAAACATTGAAGATTTGATCGCGGTCATCTCGCTTTACCGTCCTGGGCCGATGGAATCCATCCCCCGGTATATCGAAAACCGGCATCATCCCGAGCGGGTCACCTACCGCCACCCGATGCTTTCCGATATTCTGAAGGTCACCTATGGCTGCATCGTGTATCAGGAGCAGGTGATGCAGATTTTCCGTACGCTGGCGGGGTACTCTTTTGGCCGCGCGGATATTGTGCGCCGCGCCATGTCGAAGAAAAAGGCCTCCGTTATGGAGAAGGAGCGTTCCATTTTCC
>JAEXDU010000011.1 GCA_023401495.1 Bacillota bacterium | reverse complement strand
ACCTCGTGGCACACTTTGGCCTGCTGGAATTTGCTGTTGTCGTCCAGAACAGCGATATCGCCGCCCTGCGCCGCCACCATCTCTTTCAGGCGCTCATAGGCTTCGCCATTATGAAGCTGCCCCTGTGCCATGCGCTTGCATTCCTCAATACTGCCTTTGCCCGCAAGATACAGCATATTGGCGGCCAGCTCAATGCAGATCGCCGTCAGGTCGGCGGGGCCGCGGCCTTTCAGCGTATCGCACACCTCGCAGATTTCGAGCGAATTGCCAATGGCATTGCCGAGCGGGCGGCTCATGTCGGTAATCAGCGCGACCGTTCTGCGGCCGACATGCTCGCCGATGGAGACCATCGCCTCAGCCAGGCGGATAGAATCCTCCACCGTTTTCATAAACGCGCCGCTGCCCTCCTTGACATCCAGCAGGATGCAATCGGAGCCCGCCGCGATCTTCTTGCTCATGATGCTCGAGGCGATCAGCGGGATGCTGTCTACCGTGGCGGTGACGTCGCGCAGGGCATACAGCTTTTTATCGGCGGGCACCAGATTGCCCGACTGACCGATCACGCTGACGCCGACCTTGCGAACGATATCGAAGAAGCGCTCACGGTCAAGGAAGGTCTGCATGCCGGGGATCGACTCCATTTTGTCGACCGTTCCACCGGTGTGCCCAAGGCCGCGTCCGCTCATTTTCGCAACCGGAACGCCGAGCGACGCCACGATCGGCGAGATGACCAGCGTGGTTTTATCCCCAACACCGCCGGTGCTGTGCTTATCCACCTTGATGCCCGGGATGGAAGAGAGATCGACCGTATCGCCGGAGTTCGCCATGCTCATGGTCAGCGTGGCCGTTTCCTCCTCGGTCATCCCTTTAAAATAGATCGCCATCAAAAGCGCGGAGGCCTGATAATCCGGAATATCGCCGGAAACATAGCCGCGGATGAAAAACTCAATCTCTTCCTTAGTCAGTTCCCCGCCGTCACGCTTTTTCTCAATAATATCATACATTCTCACTGTGGGTCACCCTTTTCCAAATCGAATCGTCGGACTGATCGTTGCTTCCCTTTGAACGTAGAGCAACGATATTGGATGCTGATTTCTCACGAAACAGCAGAAAACACTTTTGGTTTGTCTTCCGCCAGCGGCGGGGACAAGCATTTTTGTTCGCCTGTGTATGGAAAATCCGCATTACCTGCCAAGGTCTTTGCCGCTGAAGCCGAGCGGAAGCAGCTCTTTCAGCGTGTAAGACTGCCATTCCTCCGGGCTTTTCGCCAGAAGAATCCGGAAAGTATCCGGGTCGCAGAATTCCATCATCACCTGCCGGCATACGCCGCAGGGCGCGCAGTATTCGCTGATGGGCGCCCCATGCTTCCCGCCGACAATCGCGATCGCGGCAAAATCCCGCTCACCGATGCTCACAGCCTTGAAAAAGGCCGTTCGCTCCGCGCAGTTGCTGGGGGTATAAGCCGCGTTTTCAATGTTGCAGCCCTGATACAGCTTCCCGCCGGCAGTCAGAAGCGCCGCGCCCACAGCAAACCCAGAGTACGGCACATAAGCCATTTCACGCGCTTCGATCGCCGCTTTCACCAGTTCTTTGTCGTTCATGTAAGGCTCCTTCTTTCTGCTGTGATGGCAAAGGGCGGATTACGATCCGCCCTTTGCCCGCTGAAAAAACATTCAGACCGTACTAATACTGCCCGCTGGAATCTTCGTTTTTCAGGATCTGGATGATCCGGCTGGTTCCCAGTCTGGAAGCGCCGAGCGAAAGGAAGCGCTCCGCATCCTCCATGCTTGCGATTCCACCGGCAGCCTTGATCTTGATGCCGGGGCCAATATGCTTTGCAAACAGCGCCACATCGTCAAAGGTTGCGCCGCCGGTGGAAAAGCCGGTGGAGGTTTTGATAAAGTCCGCGCCGGAGCGTGTGACGACCTCGCACATCCGGATTTTTTCCTCCTCTGTGAGGAGGCAGGTTTCCACGATCACTTTCAGGATACGCCCGCCGCAGGCCTGTTTGATCTGTTTGATTTCTTCCGTAACCTGATCGTAAAGCCCATCCTTGACCCATCCGATATTGATGACCATATCGATTTCATCCGCGCCGTTCTGAACGGCGTCCTGTGTTTCGAACACCTTCACCGCCGTGGTGGAGTAGCCGTTCGGGAAGCCGATGACCGTGCAGACGCGCATGGCGTCGCCCACATATTCCTTGGCCTTCTTGACATAGGCAGCCGGAATGCAGACCGACGCCGTCTGATAATGCATCGCGTCGTCGCAAAGCTCTTTGATTTGCTCCCATGTGGCCACCTGCTTGAGCAGGGTATGGTCTACCGTACCGACAATTTTAGCAAGTTCCATACGTTTCTCCTTTTGTCAGCGTTCGCCTTTTTCGTAGGGCACTCCGTCTGCCTTCGGGGCAACGGAACGACCGACGAAGAGGACCAGCACAATAATTGTTAATACATACGGCAGCATGGCCAGAATTTGGCTTGGAAGGGTCACGCTGCTGTCACTGCCGCCGAGCACGACCGTAAGGGCCTGCGCGAGGCCGAACAGCATGCACGCGCCGTACGCGCCATACGGCGTCCATTTGCCGAAGATCACCGCCGCCAGCGCGATAAAGCCCTGGCCGCTGATCGCCGTCTGGTTAAACTGAGAGATAATCGCCAGCGTCATGGAAGCGCCGCCGAAGCCCGCCATCACACCGGACATCAGCACACAGAGATACCGCGTGCGGGTGACGTTGATTCCAAGGGTATCCGCCGCCGCCGGGTATTCACCGACCGAGCGGATGCGAAGTCCCCATTTGGTTTTGTAAAGCACAAACCAGATGACTACCGTAGCAATCAGAGCGAGAAGAACGGTGACGTCCACATTCAGGCTCTCTGCCGGTGTGCCGTGAAACGCGTTTTCGCCGAACAGCTTCGGCAGCGTTTTTACGGGGGGCGTCATTGCCGCGTTGTCAAACAACAGGCGGCAGAAGAACAGCGCGAAGCCGGGACCGAGCAGGTTGATGGCGATACCGGAAATCGTCTGATCCGCATTGAAGGTAATGGACGCGATGGCGTGCAGCAGAGCAATCGCCGCGCCTGCCGCGCCCGCGGCCAGAAAGCCGAGCCAGGGGTTACCGGTATAATAGCTGACGGACGCCGCGGTCAGGGCTCCCATCGTCATCATGCCCTCAATACCGATGTTGATCACGCCGGAGCGCTCCGAAATCACGCCGCCCAGCGCGCCGAACACCAGAGGGGTGGAATACATCATCGTAATTCCAACCAAAAGCAAAATACTAGTTAGCATGTTCGGTACCCCTCTTTCCCAGTCTGTCTGCCAGAATCGGAACAATCCGAGTCAGGGCCACAAAGAATACAATCGTACCGATCATGATATTGATAATTTCGGTCGGTGCGCCAACCACCTGCTGAACGCTCTGTCCGCCATACAGCAGCCCGCCAAACAGCAGACCGGCGAACACACAGCCGACCGGAGAGGAACCGGCGATTAGGGCCACCGAAAGACCGTTGAAGCCGTTGTTTTCAAACGCAGCCAGCGTAGAGATGCCGTGCGGCGCCGTACCCGTAATTGCGAGCGCACCCGCCAGGCCCGAAAGCGCACCGGCGATCAGCATGGCGTCGATGATGTTGCGGCTGACATTGATGCCGGAGAATTCCGCCGCGTCGCGGTTAAAGCCGACGGCGCGCAGCTCATACCCCTTTGTGGAACGGTACAGCAGAACCCAGATCACCACGACCATCACGATCGCGATCAAAATCCCGAAATTCACGTCTGTGCGCACCAGCATGTCGTACAGCCACTGGTGGGGTTTCAGTGCCGCTATCCCCTCAGGCGAAGCTTTCCACTGCGGAAGAAGCATCGTGTAGCTCGACGAATTCACCGGCAGACTGGCGGTGGAATTCGGCTTATGGTATGCCTCTGAATTGACGATAAAATTGCAAAGATACAGGCCGATCCAGTTCAGCATGATACTGGTGATGACCTCGTGAATCCCGAACCTTGCTTTCAAAAGACCGACCATTCCGCCAAACAGGGCGCCGCCCAGCACACCGGCCAGCACAACGATCGGAATCTGGAACACCGGGGCCAGATCGAGCTTGACGCCCACAAGGACGGAAAACACGGTGCCTGCAATGTACTGCCCCTCGGCCCCGATATTGAACAGGCCCGTTTTATAGGCAAACGCCACGGAGAGGCCCGTCAGGATAATAGGCGTCGCTTTGATGATGACATTCGAAATGTACTTGGGCTTGGAGAAAATCCCGTTGAACAGGGCGCTGAACGCCTGTATGGGATTATATCCCGCCAGGATCAGAACAATCGCCGCTACCAGAAAGCCGAACAGCACGGCAATCAGCGTGGAGGTGATTGGTTTTTTCAGTATCTTAACCAGCGTTTTCATTCCGCTTTCCTCCCGCCATTAATAATCCAACCGTGTTTTCGTCGGCTTCCTCCTGTGTAAAGGTGCCGGTAATCATCCCGCCGTAAATCACGCAGACGGTATCGGCCACATTCAGGATTTCATCCAGCTCCAGCGAAACCAGCAGAATGCCCTTACCCTTGTCGCGCTCCTGCACCAGCATTTTGTGTACATATTCGATCGCGCCCACGTCGAGACCGCGGGTGGGCTGTACGGCGATCAGCAGATCGGGATCGTTCGAGATTTCTCTCGCGATGATCACCTTTTGCTGGTTGCCGCCCGAAAGTCCGCGCGCCGGGTGCCCCTCGCAGTCGGCCGGGCGGATGTCGTAATCCTCCACAAGGCGCTTTGCAAAGGCTGTGATTTTATCCAGCAGCAGCATGCCGCGTCTGCTGAACTGACTGCTGCGGTATTTTTCAAGCACGGTGTTTTCCGCCACGGTGAACGGCATCACCAATCCGCGGCGCTGACGGTCTTCATGTATGGTTGAAATTTTATGTTCAATGACGTTGCGCGGAGTCGTATTCTGGATTTCGGTTCCATTGATCCGAATGGCGCCGCTTTCCACCTTTGTCAGACAGGTAATTGCCTCTACCAGCTCTTTTTGACCGTTCCCGTCAACGCCGGCAATTCCGACAATCTCACCTCTGCGCACGCGAAGCGAAAGGCTCTTGACCGCTTCGAGTCCGCGTTCGTCCTTTACTGTCAGATTTTCAATTTCAAAAACAACTTCGCCAGGCTCGGCGGGCGTTTTGTCTACCACCAGCTTGACCTGGTGCCCCACCATCTTTGTCGCAAGCTCTTCTTCGCTCACATCGTGGACCGGGAACGTGTCGATATACTGGCCACGGCGAATGATCGTGCAGACATCGGATGACGATTGGATTTCTTTGAGCTTATGGGTAATGATGATAATAGTTTTTCCATTTTCAGCCAGACCGCGCATGATCTCGATCAGCTCGCCTATCTCCTGCGGAGTAAGGACCGCAGTCGGCTCGTCCAGAATCAGGATATCCGCGCCGCGGTACAGCGCCTTTAAAATTTCAACGCGCTGCTGCATTCCAACGGAAATATCTTCAATTTTTGCATCGGGGTCTACCTCAAGACCGTATTCCTTTACGATCTTCAGAACCTCTTCGCGCGCTTTCTTCATGTCGAGAACACCAAACTGGCCGGTCACTTCTTTGCCGAGAATGATATTCTCCGTAACCGTAAAATTGTCTACCAGCATGAAATGCTGGTGCACCATTCCGATGCCGCGCGCAATGGCGTCGTTCGGGTTTTTGATGGCGACTTTCTCGCCGTTTAAAAAGATTTCCCCGGCATCGGCCTGATACAGGCCGTAAAGCACATTCATCAGGGTACTTTTACCGGCGCCGTTCTCGCCCAAAATGGCGTGAATCGATCCTTTTTTGACATCCAGATGCACCTGATCCAAGGCGCAAAAGGAGCCGAATGTTTTCACAATACCGTGCATCTGTACTGCGTATTCCGGACTGATTTCCATAGTAAATCTCCCCTAACCTTCCGTTCCCTCTTTTACGGGAAAAGGCGCCCGAAGGCGCCCCTCCGTAAAAAAGTGCAGATGCAATCAATTATTTCAGATTCTTAACAAAGGTATTGTAGTCTTCTTCACTTGCGGGGGGAACCAGCTTGCCGTCTTTGATCTGATCCTGCAGAGCCGCAGCGGCTTTGTAGGTCTCTTCGCCCATGAGCTTATGCTCTTCGGGGATGCCGGCTGCTTCTTCCTTAACGCCCAGGCTGATGGTGGTGCCGCCGGTTGCTTTGCCGTCCATGATCTCTTTGGAGACTTCTTCAACAGCTTTGTCAACCTTCTTCAGAGCGGAGGTCAGAACGTTGTTGGGAGCGAGGAAAGCCTGATCCTTGTCAACGCCGATCGCGTATTTGTTCGCTTCTTTCGCGGCCTCGATGACGCCGGTACCGACGTTGCCCGCGGCATGGAATACGATGTCGCATCCGCCGGAGAACATTTTGGAAGCGATGGCCTTGCCCTTCGCGGAATCGACGAAGCTTTCGGCATACTGAGCAACTACCTCAACGGTTTTGCCCATCTCTTTTGCGCCGTAAGCAACACCGGCCTTGTAGCCGTATTCAAACTGATCGATAACGCCGCTCTTGATGCCGCCCACAAAACCGACTTTGTTGGTCTTGGTGGTTTTCGCCGCAATGTAGCCTACCAGGAAGGAGGGCTCCTGCGCACGGAACACAACCGCAGTCAGGTTGGAGGGGGTCTCGTCGTAAGCGTTGTCTACGATTGCGAACTGAACATCTGGGTTTGCTTTTGCCGCATTCAGGATCGCGTCGCCCATTGCAAAGCCAACGCCCCAAACCAGATTGTTTTCGTCATCGACAGCCTTATCCAGGTTTGTCGCATAGTCGGCCTCCTGCTTGGACTCCGCATAGCTGATGTCCGCGCCGCTGTCGGTCTTTAATTTCTGCAGGCCTTCCCAGGAAAGCTGGTTAAAGGACTGATCGTTGACACCGCCGGTATCTGTGACCATGGAAACCTTGAAAGTCGCTTTTGCCGCGCTGGAAGTTTCGCCTGAGGACGCCGGTGCAGCGCTCGACGTTGTTGCTCCGCTGGAGCAGGCTGTGGCGGACATCGCCATTGATGCCGCGAGTAAAAGTGCAAGAATCTTTTTCATACATTTTCCTCCTGATATTTTTTTGAATATGATATACCGCCGGAAAGCGGTATTTCTGGCTTTGAGGACGGGGGATGAGAATCTCCGGAAGCCGAACGCCGCCAAAACCGGCAGGGCGGTCAGCTTTAAAAACCAAACAGAACGATCAGGCAAGAGCGAGGGCAATCTCCATCATCTGAGTAAAGCCGGTCTGGCGCTCCTCGGCCGGGAGGGATTCCCCAGCCAGCGGACGATCGGAAATGGTGAGCAGACAAAGAGCATTTTTCCCCGCGCGGGCCGCATTCATGTAAAGCGCCGCGGCTTCCATTTCCACCGCAAGAACGCCCATTTTCTTCCATGCCGGGAGGGCATCTTCGTTGTCGTCATAGAATGTGTCGCTGGAAAGGACATTGCCTACCTTCATCAGGATCCCCAGTTCTTCCGCCGCCTTGACCGCGCGGCTCAAAAGGCCGTAATCCGCAATCGGCGCATAGGTGCCGGGCAGACGGTACTGCTCTGCAAAGCTGGAATTGGTGCAGGCGCCCATTCCGGCCACCACGTCGCGCAGTTGAACGGTGTCGGCCAGACCGCCGGCCGAGCCGATACGGATGATATTCTCTACTCCATAGAAGTTAAAAAGCTCGTAGGTGTAAATTCCAACAGAGGGCATGCCCATGCCGCCGCCCATCACAGAGACGGGGCGCCCCTTGTAGGTGCCGGTGAAACCGAGCATATTGCGAACGGTATTAAAGCAGGTGACGTTCTCCAGATAAGTTTCTGCAATAAATTTCGCGCGCAGCGGATCGCCCGGCATCAGAACCGTTTTGGCAATCTCGCCTTCCTTCGCGGCGTTATGGGGCGTTGGTACATTTGACATCTTTGTTCCCTCCGTATTAACGTAAAATTTCGTTCAGGCTGGATTTGCCTGTAATGCGCGGCTCTACTCCGAAATACTCCAGAATCGTCGCGCCGATATTGGCAAAGGTGGGGCTGGTTCCAAGGTTTGCGCCGGCTTTGACCTGTTTTCCCGTAATAACCCATGGAATGTATTCTCTGGAATGGTCGGTCGACGGTGTGGAAGGATCGCAGCCGTGGTCGGCGGTGATCATCAGCAGATCGTCCTCGCGCAGGCCCGCCAGAAGCTCCGGCAGCTTCTCATCAAAATAAGCGAGCGCCTTCGCGTAGCCGTCCACGTCGTTGCGGTGGCCGTACAGCATATCGAAATCGACCAGATTGATAAAGCACAGGCCGTTAAAGTCCTTTTGCAGGTATCCGAGCGTACGCTCGATCCCGTCCGCGTTGTTTTTGGTGCCGATCGCCTCGGTGACGCCTTTCCCGACAAAGATATCGTTGATCTTGCCCACGGCGATCACATCAAAGCCCTTTTCGCTGAGCTGGTCAAGCATCGTCACGGCCGGCGGCTCCATCGAAAAATCGTGCCGGTTCGAGGTGCGCGTAAAATCCGGGTACTCGCCGGTGAACGGGCGCGCAATCACCCGGCCCACACCGTGCTCGCCCTGGAGCATTTCTCTTGCGATTCTGCAGTAACGGTACAGTTCCTCCGGCGGGACAATGGATTCGTGCGCCGCGATTTGGAACACGCTGTCCGCGGAGGTGTAGACGATCAACGCGCCGGTTTCCACATGCTCTTTGCCGTAATCGCGGATGACGTCGGTGCCGGAATAGGGCCTGTTGCACAGCACGCGGCGGCCTGTTTTTTCCTCAAACTCACGGACGACCTCCTCCGGAAAGCCCTCCGGGTAGGTGGGCAGGGGCTTCGGGGAATAAATGCCCGAAATCTCCCAATGGCCGATCGTGGTATCTTTGCCCTTGGAGGCTTCCTGCAGGCGTCCGAAAGCGCCTGAGGGAGAGCTCTCCTTCGGCCAGCAGTCTACCCCATCGATATTAAAAAGGCCGAGCTTCTGCATATTGGGCATGTGAAAATATGGACTGGTCGCGCACGCGGCCAGCGTATTGCTGCCTTCATCGCCGTATTCCGCAGCGTCCGGCTCCTCGCCGATGCCGCAGCTGTCCAGAACAATCAAAAACACCCTTTTATTCATAGGTCAAACTCCTTCTTTTCGTTTCGTTGTCTCCCGGATTTTCAAAGAAACCGGCAGCATATTTTCCCGCTGTTGGATCGTGCCGTGCTCCGTCTGCTCCACGATGAGCTGTACGCACAGCCGGCCGATCTCTTCAATCGGCTGCGCCACCGTCGTCAGGGTCGGGATCATCAGGCGGCTCAGGCCCACATCGTCGTAGCCCACGATCATCACGTCGTCCGGAACCTTGCGGTGCTGCTCATAAAGCACCTTATAGAGGGCAAACGCCACCAGATCGGTGGAGGCGAGAATCCCATCCGTGTCGGGATATCGCTCGAACAGCTCCCGCGCGCTTTGAATCCCCTCGTCATAACTGTACCTGCTGTTGACAAACAGCGGCTCGATCTGATGCTCCCGGCAGACGTCCACATACCCCTGGTAGCGCTGCTGGCTGCTGGAATACTGAATCGGCCCGCGCATCAGAACCAGCTTTCTGCACCCGCAATCGATCAGGTGCTCTGTGGCGATCCGCGCGCCGGTGTAATTGTCGGACTGAACGGAGGCCGCGTAAAAGGCATCTGCGCTTTTGTCCATCAAAACAATCGGGATCGGGCAGCTGCGGATTTCTTCCTCCAGATGCTCGTTGTTTGCGGTGATGATGATGCCGTCCGCGTTCATGCCCGTCAGCATCTTGATATACGATGCCTCTTTTTCGGGATTTTCATCCGAATTGCAGAGGATCATTTTATAGCCGCTGCGAAACGCTTCGTCTTCAATCGCCCGCCCGACCTCGCTGAGGAAAATGTTCAGAATGCTCGGAACAATATACCCAATCAGCCGGGAGGATTTTTTGTAGAGGGAGCGCGCGATCTCGTTGGGATTAAACCCTGTTTTGCGGATGGCTTCTTCCACCCGCTTTGTTTTTTCTTCGCTCACTTTAGCCGTACCGTTGATCACGCGCGATACCGTTGCGTTGGAAACGCCGGCCATGCGGGCAATATCGCTGATATGAACCAAAATGCTCACCCAAAACCTTCTATGTATCAAAGTTTGGCTCCCCGTACGGGAAGCGGCTGGCGATTAGAAAACGCCCGCCCTGCCTGCAAAAAGATGCCCGCTGGCACCATAAAGTTTGAAACCGGTTTCATTCAACGGCCCAAATGGTCTGTTTGTGTATATTATAAACCACTTCTGCCATTTCGTAAATTATTTTTATGGAATTTTATGGAAATTTTCTAAAAATGCAGCCTGAAATGAAATTATGCAAAGAAAAAATCATTTTCAGAGGATCGGGCCGGCCGGCCCGCCTTTTCGGGAGAACGGGCCGGGGCGCAATCGGAGGAAATTCATTTTTCGAAACGGGCCACCTGTGCCGAAGCACATTGATTTTTCAGATAAGCGTAAAACAGCCGCTTGCCGCTATTTTACAATGATATTGCGGAACCCGACGGAAGCGGCCAGCTCCGCGAGCTGCTTCATCCTTTCGGGAGAGGGGGAAGAAAATGCCGCGAACGGGCCTTTCACGCCATTATTCCGGAAAGAGATCAAAAGCAGGCGCGTACTGCCGGCCAGCGGGCCGAGCAGCTCTGCGGTACCGCGGATTGCATCCGCAGCATCGACATGACCCTCTACATTGACAATGCGCACTTCCTCAAGCTTCCCGCAGGAGGACAGGAACAGGAGGTTTTCCTTGACGGCGGCATTGTCGCCGCCCGTGAGCGCCCGGAATACGCCCGGCGACCACGCTTTTACATCCAGCATCACGCCGTCGCAGACTTTCATCAGCTCCGGGTATTTGGAAAAGCGCACGGTGCCGTTGCTGTCCAGCAGACAGGTAAGGCCCTTTGCTTTGGCCAGTGTGAACAGCTCCTGCAAAAACTGGGGGTACAGTCCGCACTCACCGCCGGAAACGGTGATCCCGCGGATAAACGGAATGTTCTTTTCCACTTCCTTCATCACGGCGGGGGCGTCCATCCAGCGGATTTTCGGGGACGCATGATGCGGACATACCTCGATACAGGTGTTGCAGGAAACGCATTTGGATTCATCCCACACCACGACTCCGTCCACCATAGAAAGTGCGCCCTCGGGACATCGCGGCACACACACGCCGCAGTTGTTGCAGAGATTCTGCGTTTCGGGATTATGGCAGTAGCCGCACGCGATGTTGCATTTCTGCAAAAAGATGGAGGTGCGGCTGCCCGGGCCGTCGACCGTACTGAACGGAATGATCTGGTTGACAGGCACTTTTGTCATGCCATTCGAACCTTTCTTTCGGCAAGGTGATTTTTATCATAGTTTGGCGCGCCAAGCTGCGTGGTATTCTGCAGAACCGCTTCATGCTTTCTGTACTTTTCCATTTCGCTGCGCTTGACGAGGAATCCGGTAATACGGATGAGGTCGGTATCAGCGGAATAGAAGCTCATATACTGAACGCCGAGGGAGAACGCACCCTTCACCACATCCAGCAGCGCGGCCGGATTCTGGTGGACGTTGCTCGCGATCGGGAAGATATCGCCCACTCCCGCGGGGAAATAATGATGGAACTTCGAGCTGTGGCGCAGATGGTCGGCAAAGGAAACCGGTTCGTCGCCGATCGGGATGCGCACACCGGACGTAATGCCCTGGTCGCTGTCGAGCCCAACCTGCGCGTGCAGCAGGAACTGATCGCCGCAGATCGGGGAATACAGCGCCTTGTACTGCGGTACAAGCTCGTTGATTCTGTTCATAATCCGCACGCCGAGGTCGTCGGCCTCCGGATCCTGCCCATATTTCTTCCCCTGCTCCCGCAGCAGTGCGTTGACACACTCTGCGAGGCCGGTAACGCCGAACATGCCGAGGAAGCGGTCTTTGGAGAGCAGCCCCTCCTTCACGAGGAAGTTCGACTCGAAGAAGCCAGATTCTTCCACGATAAAGCGGATGCGCTCGTTCATATAATCGGCAATCAGGCCAAGGCATTCCGGCAGCAGCTCATTCAGGAAATGCTCCTCGTTTTTTGCTTCCTTCACCAGCTCGGTGAGTGTGACGCGGGTGAGCGTGTACGCGCCGCCCTGCGTCGGCAGGATGTTGTAGCAGCTTGCTACGCCGTACTGATCGCCGAACGGTACCCCGTTGGCCACATGGTTGCAGATGGCCGGGTTCGAACAGTCCAGCGAGCACTGGATTGCCTGCTCCATAAAGGAATCCGGCGTGATGGCCGGGTCGTATTTAATGGTAAAGTTGGGAACCGTATTTTTCAGCTCCGCTTCCACCTGCAAAATCAGGCGGCCCGCACGGGTATCTTCCGGCCCAAGATTGGCGTGACAGAACGAGTCGGTGATGGTGCGGTCAAGATACGTGAGGAACAGACGCAGCTTTTCGCGAATTTCCTCATCCGTGTGGCCGTCGAGGTACGGTTCCATCATCTTGTCGAGACTGCCCAGATATACCGGGAAGTTTGTGATGGACGGCACATGGCGGTACAGGATCATCAGGGAGAAAATCAGTTCGTCCAGCGTTTTGGGCGGGCCCAGCTTTAAAAACTCGCTGCCCTGCTTCACAAATTTCTCGTAATCGGGCAGAATATAACGCGGGCGGTACGGCGCTCCCCCTTCAAACAGGTCGTTGATCGCGCCTGTTTCAAAAAAATGCTTTGTGCGCGGCGGAATGTTCAGCACATCCAGCGCGTTCTCTGCACATTTGGCCAGACCCATCAGCTTTTGTTCATGGGTCAGCTCACGGGACGTGAGGGTTTGATAGGTGTTTTCCAAATCGATCATGACAATTTCTCCTTTCCGATCTTCTGTGCGGAAACGGTACGCGCAGACGGTAGTCCACTCTGCGCAGGGATTATTTCAAAAGAAAAGATTCCATCTCTTTTTTCAGGGCCTCGTACTGAGCGGCGGTGATTTGCAGCTTTCCGTTTTTCACGCTCACCAGATGTTTTTCCACCAGCCGTGAAACGGCCCGGTTCACCGTGCGCACGCTGTTGCCGGTCGTTTCGGCAATCTCCATGCGCGTGTACGTCAGCCTTACGGATTCGGGCATATCCCCGCATTTTTCATACGCGCGGATCAAAAACTGAACGACCCTCCCGTCCGAATCGAGAAAATGCAGGCTGCGCTCATTGGCCGTCTGGTTGATATAGCTGTTCAGAATCCAGCGAACATGCAGGAAAAACAGCTCCTGATCGCAGCGCATCCACAGCAGATAGGCATCCATCGGGAAAGCGGCCAGCTTGCACGGGGTCACCGCGCGAACCTCGGCAATATAACGGGGAATTCCGCCGAGCACCTCATATTCCCCAAAAAACTCCGGCGCCGCAGCCTCGGTCAGGGTGTAGCGTGAAACGCCGGTCTGGTTGGTAACAACGGACACACGGCCTTTCATAAGGTAATACACCATATTGGTTGGGTCGTCCTCATGGATGAGGCTTTCGCCCGCCGAAAGGGTGATCGGGTACACCTGGCCGTCTGCCGGATATTTCGCCAGCATCTTGCGAAGCTCCTTGCGGAATGGTTCGCTTTCCGCTTCTAAATATTCACTGACCTTCACCATACACCCTCCCTTCTGATTGTATTGTATATCAATAGAAGAGTGAAATAAAAGGACAGGTGTCCTTTTTCGTGAAATATAGCATAATTTCTATTCACATAAACCTATTTTGTGCAGAATGACGGTAATCATGCTTTTTTCTGGAATTCCACATTTTGTTCTTGACAGTTTAAGGCTGGATTGCTAAACTAAGTCTTGAAATCACGTAAGCATAAGATTACGTTAATAAACATTTGATTATAAAAATCTGACATTGGTTGCAACAGGAGCTGCCGAAGATTAAGAGAGCTTTGAACTCGGGACGGGATACCCGCCGCTTGCAGATAGAACATTCTGATTCTCATGATAAAGGAAGTGATAAGATGATAACAGAAAGAGAACGGCAGATTCTTCAATGGATTGAAAAGGACCCCACCATTTCACAGCAGGAGCTGGCGGATAAAGCGGGAATCTCGCGTTCCTCCGTGGCGGTGCACATCTCGAACCTGATGAAAAAAGGGAGAATTCTCGGCAAGAGCTACATTCTGCAAAAAACGCCATATGTCGTTGTGATCGGCGGCGCGAATATCGATATTGCCGGAAAGCCCTTTGCCCCTCTGGTGCAGAAGGACTCGAACCCCGGGCGGGTATCGCTTTCCCCCGGTGGAGTGGGACGGAACATCGCGCAGAACCTGGCCATGTTCGACGTAGAGGTAAAGCTCATCACCGCGCTGGGCGAGGATGCCTATGCGGCGGAGCTGGCGGGCAGCTGCCGCAGCGCGGGCATCGACATTACAGAATCTCTGACTGTGCCGGGCGGGTCTACCTCCACATACGTGTTTATCACAAATGAACACGGCGATATGGAGCTGGCTATCTCTGACATGCAGATTTACGACAACCTGACCCCGCAGTACCTGGAACGCCGTGCCGATTTGATCAGCAATGCGGCCCTGTGCGTGATCGACACCAACTTGACCGCCGACACAATCCGCTATATTACCGAAACCTTCCATGTGCCGCTGTTCTGTGACCCGGTTTCCACCGCAAAGGCGGGGAAGCTCTCCGGCCTGCTGGGAAAATTCCATACGCTCAAGCCGAATCTTCTCGAAGCCGAACTGCTCAGCGGCGTAAAGATTCACGACGAACGCTCGCTGGAACAGGCGGCAAACGCGCTTCTGCAGACCGGCCTTTCGCAGGTATTCATCTCCATGGGGCAAAACGGCGTTTACTGCGCAAACCACGAGCAGCATGTCACTGTTCCCCCATATCAGAGTGAGATCGTCAACACCACGGGCGCCGGAGACAGCATGATGGCCGCGGTTGTGTGGGGCTGGCTGCAGAATTTCCCGATGGAAGACTGCGCCCGCGCCGGAATGGCCGCCGCATCCATCTGCATTGAAAGCGCGGCAACGATCAGCCCGCAGATGAGCAGTGAAAACGTACTTCACAAAATGAAACATAGAGAAACAACGCTCCCGCAAAGTGATACCGCCAATTCGCTTTAAAAGATGGCCTTCTACGAATACAGCGGTTCCTTCCCCGCCGCAGGCGGAGGGGCAACCGACGGCCCTTTCTTTAATAAATGAAATGAGTATCCATAAGCCGGAAGCACCGCTGAAAGGAGTATTATCATGAATCAACTGAAACAATATCTCGAAATTTCTCCCGAGGTCAAAGAGGCTCTTGCAGCCAATCAGCCGGTCGTCGCACTGGAATCTACGATCATCTCTCACGGCATGCCGTACCCCCAGAACGTAGAAACCGCTCTGAAGGTAGAGCAGATCATCCGCGAGAACGGCGCTGTTCCGGCGACCATCGCGGTAATCGGCGGCAAGCTGCGCGCCGGTCTCTCGAAAGAGGAGATCGACTACCTCGGCAAAAAGGGTCTGGATGTAACCAAGGCGAGCCGCAGGGACCTGCCGGTACTGGCTGCCCGCGGCGAGGATGGCGCGACCACCGTTGCGGCAACCATGATCGTCGCCGCTCTGGCGGGAATCTCTGTATTTGCCACCGGCGGCATCGGCGGCGTTCACCGCGGAGCCGAAACCACCATGGATATTTCCGCCGACCTGGAAGAGCTGGCCGTCACCCCGGTGATGGTGGTTTGTGCCGGTGCAAAATCCATCCTCGACCTCGGCCTTACAATGGAATACCTCGAGACAAAGGGTGTATCCGTTCTCGGCTACCAGACGGAGGAGCTGCCCGCGTTCTATACCCGCAAAAGCGGCTTCAAAGTTGATTACCGCGTAGATACCCCGGCGGAGCTGGCCAGCATCTTCCAGGCCAAGGAAGATTTGAACCTGAAGGGCGGCCTGCTCGTCACCAATCCCATTCCCGAAGAATTTGCCATGGATCACGATTATATTGCAAAGTCCATCGACGAAGCCTGCGAGGAAGCACACAAGCTCGGTATCAAAGGAAAGGACACCACCCCCTACCTGCTGGATAAAATCCAGAAGATCACAGGGGGCAAGAGCCTGGAGGCCAATATCCATCTGGTATACAACAACGCCGCGCTCGGCGCGAAGGTTGCCTGCGAGCTTTGCAAGCTGAAGTAAAACAATATCCTATATATAGAAAGGCCGGGAGATGCTCAAACGTCTCTCGGCCTTTTCGTTTGGCGCTCTCCATCTTTTGCTCTGGATCGACATAGATGCGGGCAATCACTCCTGGACCAAAACTATTTCTCTCAGCAAATCCGTATGTCTCATACTAAAAGCATAAAAAACTGCTCAGAATTGCTCTGAGCAGTTTTTTTATGTTCTGGAAGACAGGCCTAATCCGACCAGAAACTTCATGGGTCTTCGTTTATGATTTAAAAATAAGAAAGGATACGTGCAGGCGCTTATAAAATATGTTAGTTAAAGCAAACAAAAGAACAAAATTCTCCTGTCTTTATTCAGTATCGGTCTGAACAAGCTGCATCTGCGCCCAAACCGCTTTCAGAATCAAATCTTTATTTTGCAGGAATAAATCCGAAAGAACGGGATCGAACTGAGTGTTTGCGCACCTTGCGATCTCGCAGAACGCCTCGTCCACAGGCCGCCTGTGGCAATACGGCCGCCCGCTGATAATGGCATCGAAGGCATCGCAGATGGAAGTCACCCGGGCGACAATGGGAATATCCCTCCCCTTGATCCCGAATGGATACCCCAGGCCGTCCCACCGTTCGTGGTGGCCCAGCGCCGCTTCTATCGCCAGGCGGAAGAACCGTTCATCCTGAAAGCCGTTGGGATTCATCTGCAGGGATTCCAGAATGTCCTTTCCATAAATCGGATGCTGCTGTACAATCAATATCTCTTCCGGCAGCAGCTTGTCCGGTTTTTCCAAAATGGAATTATCTATCCAGAGCTTCCCGATATCGTGGAAAAAGGCGGCTCGTCCAAACATCAGGCAGTCTTCCAGGCCCACTTCCGGGTGTCTGTTGGACGCGATCCCAAAGCAAAACACCCTGGTATACAGCTCTACACGGCTCATGTGTGTAAACAGACTATGGGGCATTATTTGAAGTATATGGTCAAGGGTCAGGTGAGATCCCGGCAAATCATTCATTTTTGTCATCTCCACAATCAAGTTTACCGTTACCGCCAGAGAATAATAGTTTTTAGTTATTAAACTATTTGGTCTAACTGCCTTTTTAGACCATTATAGCACGGTCAAACTGCACATACAATACAAGTAACAAATATTATTTTGGAGGGAAAGAGATTATGGTGGACTACCTTGATATTGGGAAGCGGATTCGTAAAACACGAACCGCAAAAGGCATTACGCAAGAGAAATTAGCCGAACTCATTTCCACCGGTACAACTCACGTCAGCCATATTGAAACGGGCAATACCATCCCCAGCCTGAAAACCTTTATTGCGATTGTAAATGCGCTGGAAGTTTCACCGGATGAACTGCTCTGCGGAAACATTGACCATTCGGCTTACGTGTTCCAAAATGAAATTTCCAAAATCACCGCCGACTGCTCCCCAAAAGAAATTCGTGTGATTGCGGAAACGATCACAAGCATGAAAACCTCCATGCGAAAAGTGTTTGGCGAACCCAAAAAGTAAAAGGAGCGGCACAGAAAAGAAGGCCCCTATACAAATGGGCCTTCTTTTTTTTTTGCATTTTAAGGATTCTTTCCCTGCGCCGGCAGTATTGTGAGCATATAAAAAAGGAAATCAGCCGGTTCTTTCAGCATTCCACCATACAGAATCTATTTCACCATACTGCAACCACAAGAAGAAAGCTCGTCCTTTCAATGCATTTAAACTGTTTCAATCCTTCATAAAATACACAATAATTATTTAAAAATTCAAAAAAATTCAAATCCAATCACGAATATGAATTATAAAAGCAAAAATATTTCATTTCCACCTTGACAAGTAAAATTTTATGGAATATGATGGGGGTGCTTCATTTTGCAGGATTTTAATTCGAATCATGCAAAAACAGAAAGATTGCTTTACAAGTCAGGGAGGCTGGTAACATGTTGAAAGAGGGCCAAATCCGGATTCCATCCGGATGTGCGATCTCCGGAATTTTTTCACGGAACGGAAGAAGGCTCGGCGGAGAAAAGATCATTGAGTCCATTGAAACGATGCGTGTGCGCAGCAACGGCCTGGGCGGCGGCTTTGCAGCCTACGGAATTTACCCCGAACACAAGGACTGCTACGCGCTTCATGTATTCTATGATAATGAAACAGCAAAAGAAGAAGCCGAAAAGCTTCTGTTAAAATATTTTGAAATTTCCGTATCGGAAAAGATCCCGACACGGCCGATACCGCAGATCACCGACGCGCCGATCATCTGGCGCTATTTTGCAGTTCCCGCCCCCCACTTCCTTCAAGACAAGGAGCTGGAGGAGAAGGAACTGGTGGTGGAATGCGTCTTTCAAATCAATGCCGATATTGCAGGAGCGTATGTGTTTTCCTGCGGGAAGAATATGGGCGTGTTCAAAGCGGTCGGGTACCCAGAGGATGTGGGCCGCTACTATCGGCTGGAGGAATACGAGGGCTATTCCTGGACAGCTCACGGGCGTTACCCCACAAACACACCCGGCTGGTGGGGCGGGGCTCATCCGTTCGCGCTGCTGGATTACACGATCGTACATAACGGTGAAATCTCGAGTTACGACGCCAACCGGCGCTTTATCGAAATGTACGGCTACAAATGCGCTCTGCTGACCGACACGGAGGTCATTACTTATATGATCGATTACCTGCACCGGCGCAAGCAGTTCACCCTGCCGGAGGTAGCCGATGTGATCGCCGCACCTTTCTGGGAAGAGATCGACCGCATGCCGGAGGACCGCAGGCGCTACTACACCTACCTGCGCAATATCTTCTCGGACCTGCTGATTACCGGCCCGTTTTCGATTCTGCTGGGCTTTGAGGGCGGGATCATGGCCCTGAACGACCGCCTGAAGCTTCGCTCCCTTGTGGCGGCGGAAAAAGACGATATGGTTTACATCGCCAGCGAGGAATGCGCCATCCGCGCCATCGAGCCGAATTTAGACCATATTTTTGCTCCCAAATACGGCGAGCCTGTGATCTACACACTGAACAAGGAGGCGCAGCTGTGATGTCTATGGATTTTTTATATCCTGATTATACCATCGTACGCGATAAGGACTTGTGCACCAACTGTCAAATCTGCGTAAAGCAATGCGGGCTGGGCGTACATACCTACGACGCGAAAACCAAGACTATGAGGGCCGACAGCACCAAGTGCATCAACTGTCAGCGTTGCGTGGCGTTCTGTCCCACACTGGCCCTGAAGGTCGTCAAGTCCGACAACACCTACAAGCTCAACGACAACTGGACTTCCTCCGCGATCAACGAGGTGATCCAGCAGGCGGGCTCGGGCGGCATGCTGCTCTCTTCCATGGGCAATCCCCGCAGCTACCCCATTTACTGGGATAAGATACTGATCAACGCCTCCCAAGTGACAAACCCCTCGATCGACCCGCTGAGAGAGCCGATGGAAACCCGCACCTTTCTCGGCAAAAAGCCGAGCAAGATAGAGCGCGACGAGCAGGGGCGCCTGAAATTCGAGAAGGCTCCGCCGCATCTGGCGCTGAAGGTTCCGATTCTGTTCGCGGGCATGAGCTACGGCGCAGTCAGCTACAACGTTCACCAAAGTCTGGCGCGGGCCGCCGAGCAGCTCGGTACCTACTACAACACCGGCGAGGGCGGTCTGCACGAAAACCTCTACAAATACGGCAAGAACACCATCGTGCAGGTGGCGTCCGGGCGCTTTGGCGTTCACAAGGCTTATCTCGACGCCGGGGCCGCAATCGAAATCAAGATTGGCCAGGGTGCGAAACCAGGCATCGGCGGGCACCTGCCGGGCTACAAGGTGGGCAGCGAGGTTTCGAAAACCCGCATGATCCCCGAAGGCAGCGATGCGATTTCCCCCGCCCCGCACCACGACATCTATTCCATTGAGGATTTGCGGCAGCTAGTCTATTCATTGAAGGAAGCGACCGCCTACACCAAACCGATCATCGTCAAGATTGCCGCCGTTCACAACGTGGCGGCCATCGCGAGCGGCATCGCCCGCAGCGGCGCGGACATCATCGCCATCGACGGGTTCCGCGCGGGCACCGGCGCCGCTCCCACCCGCATCCGCGACAATGTGGGCATCCCCATTGAGCTGGCGGTGGCCGCGGTAGACGACCGCCTTCGGGAGGAGCACATCCGCAACAACATTTCGCTGGTGGTCTCCGGCGGTATCCGCAATTCGGCCGACGTACTCAAGGCCATTGCGCTGGGCGCGGACGCGGTTTACATCGCGACCCCCGCTCTGATTGCGCTGGGCTGCCACATGTGCCGCAGCTGCCAGACCGGCAAATGCAACTGGGGCATCACCACCCAGCGACCTGATCTGGTGGAACGCCTGGACCCCGACGAGGGAACCCGCCGGCTGGTGAATCTGGTATCCGCCTGGCAGCACGAGATCATGGAAATGATGGGCGGCATGGGCATCAACTCCATCGAAGCGCTCAAGGGCAACCGCCTGATGCTCCGCGGAATCGGACTGAACCAAAAAGAGCTCGATATCCTTGGCATTAAACACGCCGGAGAATAGCAGTCCATTCCCTTGAAAACAGACCCTGATAGAAGCGCAGCGATCACCTCCCCGCCGGGGGTGGGAGAAGCAATCATCCGCTTTTGAAACAGTATGACGAAAACACAATTTTACAGGAGGTGCTGGTTATGAGAATCAACGCAACGAACAATTTGAATTTCCGGGTGCTCAACGAGCAAATCAGAAACACGGAAGACAAAAACGTGATTATCGACAACTGCCTGGGGCAACGATTCATCGGCAGCGGCATGGGGCAACGGAAGCTGACCATCAATGGTACGCCCGGCAATGCCCTTGGCGCTTACCTGAACGGCGCCGACATTGAGGTAAACGGCAACGCCCAAGACGCTACCGGCGACACGATGAACAACGGCAGCATCGTGATCCACGGAAACTGCGGCGACGCAACCGGCTACGGCATGCGCGGCGGTGAAATCTATATCAAAGGAAACGTCGGTTTTCGGGCCGGTATTCATATGAAGGCTTATCAGGAAAACAGCCCTGTCATGGTGGTCGGCGGCAAGGCCGGGAGCTTTTTGGGCGAGTACCAGGCGGGCGGCACCATCATCGTGCTGGGCCTGAATGAGGAAGAGCAAGCCCCGGTGGGCGCGCAATGCTGCACCGGAATGCACGGCGGCTGCATTTTCCTGCGCTGCGACTCCCTGCCGGAGGATCTTCCCGCTCAGGTGGTTTCCAGAAAAGCGACGAAATACGATCTGGATCACATTGACGGATACCTGAAGAGCTTTTGCGAGCATTTCAGCGTAGAGAAGGAACAAATTCTGGAGAAGCCCTTCTATGTTCTGGAGCCGAATACCAACAACCCCTACCGCTCCATTTACACCACTTATCTGTCGTAACCCCCCTACACTTTACCAATTTCTTATTTCCAATATTATTTTGATGCTGAAAGCTTTTTCTGACAAAGAAGTCAGCCCCACCTGCGCCGTAAGGCCGACAGGAGGGGCTGACTTCTTTTCGGACGCGGCACAGCCGCGATTCCATCCTCTTTCACCTACAACAATTCCCAATAACAGCAGGAAGGGTGCTCTCAAATGGCGGCGCCCTTTCTGCTGTTTTCAAATTATTTTACAAAACGGAACGTTCTGTTGCCTCTTTTACGCCGAATCGATCAGACACTCTGCTCCGGCTTTTAGAGCGGCGCGGCACGGGAGATGCTTTCTTGATATTGTTTGATCTTTTCCAGTATTTCCACATCGGCCGGGCAGAACTCGTATTGTGGAATTTCCCCGGGCGTGATCCAGCGGATGTCGTTGTGCTCCAGCCTTTGCGGTATTCCCGATGAAATCACGGCATGGAACAAAGTCAGATGCACCGTGAGATCGGGATATTCGTGCGTCACCTCGCAGAACACGCTGCCGACCTGCACCGTAATCCCCAGCTCCTCGCGGCATTCCCGAACCAGAGCCTGCTCTTTTGTTTCCCCCGGCTCAACCTTTCCCCCAACAAACTCCCACAGCAGCGGCCGGGCTTTGCTGGCCGGGCGCTGGCAGATTAGGAACCGGTTCTCGTCCCAGATCAGGGCGGCGACCACCTCTGTCATTGCTTTTCTCTCCCTCCTGATTTTATCCTTCTCTTGCCCCCATTTTCGCTTATCATTCTCCATTTGTCAATGCGAAGCGCTGCACACAGCCTGCGCCAACTGCAAAATGAAACTGCTGAAGGCAGTTGAAAAGAGCATCGGCATTCCGATGCGATGGCGGGGTTGCAGCCGCCAAGACGCCGGAATGCCGATGCTCTTTTTGAGGTAAAAATTGAATGAACACAACACCAATGAGAGAGTTGTATGTGAATAGGAATCAGAATACGGCTTTCAAGTCATACCCATGATTCCCTCGTCGAAGATACGGGAATCCATCAGCGGAATTTCTCCGTTGATTTTGTCCAGAATCGGTGAGAATTCCATCTGCTGCAAAATTTGGGTCTCAAGGTCAATGCCCGGCGCGATTTCAATCAGATGCAGGCCGTCTTCCCGCAGCTCCAAAACGCAGCGCTCGGTGATATACCGCACATGCTGCCCGTTCTTGATTGCCATGTCGCCGCTGAAGGTCACTTCTTCCACTTTTTTGAGGAATTTCTTCTGTTTTCCCTCCTGGTCGATATGTACCTCGCCGTCGGCGATGCGAACCTTTAAGCCGCCGGCGGTAAAGGTACCACAAAAGCATACTCTGTCCGTGTTTTGAGAAATGTCTATAAATCCGCCGCAGCCGGCAATTTTGGGGCCGAACCGGCTCACGTTGATATTGCCCTTCTCATCACATTCCGCCAGCCCCAAAAAAGCCAGATCCAGACCGCCGCCGTCGTAGAAATCGAACTGGTAGCCCTGATCCAGCACCGCTTCCGCATTTTGCGAGGAGCCAAACCGGGGCCCGCCCTGCGGAATCCCGCCGATCAGGCCGCTCTCCACCGTGAGAGTCATCCGGTCGCCGATGCCCTCCTCCGCGGCGGCGGCCGCCACATATTCCGGCGCGCCTACGCCCAGGTTTACCACGTCCCCCGGCTTTAGCTCCAGCATCCCCCGGCGGCCGATGATTTTCTTGGCGCTCATGGGGAAGGAAGCGGAAGCGGCGATATTGGCCAGAACACGGCGTTCGCCGCAGATGGATGGATCGTAGCTGCAGCCCAGGCACTGTTCGTGATCATCGGCCGCGGCAACTACCACATAGTCCACATAGATGCGCGGTATTTTGATCATTCGGGGGTCTAACGTACCGGCTGCCACGATCGCCTCAACCTGCACCACCACAATTCCGCCGCTGTTTTTCACCGCCTGCGCCACCGAAGTCGCTTCTAAAGTGGCGACCTCCTTTTCCAGTGACACATTGCCGGTTTCATCGGCGTAGGTCCCCCGCAGAAAAGCAACCTGGATGGGAAAGGACGGATAGAAAAGATATTCCCTGCCCCTGACGCGGATCAGCTCCACCATATCCTCTGTAGTGACCTCATTGAGCTTTCCGCCACCGTTGCGCGGATCCACGAAAGTGCCGAGCCCCACTTGCGTAATGGTGCCGGGCTTCTTTCCCGCAATGTCCCGGAACAGGTGACACAGCGCGCCCTGGGGAAGGTTATAGGCCTCGAACTCATTGCGAAGGGCCATTTCCCCCAGGCTGGGAACGGTGGCCCAATGAGCGGCGACAAACCGCTTGAGCAATCCTTTGTGCGCGTAGTGCTCGCCGCCGCAGCCTTTTTTGTTCCCTTGGGAGCTAGCGTAAAGATAGGTCAGGTTCTTCGGATGCCCGGTATTCAAAAAGCGCTTTTCCACCGCTTTGTTGAGCGCCTCCGGAATACAGCTGGAGACAAAACCGCTGGTGGTTAAGGTGTCGCCGTCCTGCAGAAGGTTCGCCGCTTCTTCGGCAGTAATGATTTTGACCTTCTCCATATCACTGCCCCCTTACAGAATTTCTGCGAAGCTTTGCAGGCGGGTTCGCGCCTGCTCGAAAGCAGCGGCTTCCTGATCCACCTCAATCATCAGGTGGAGGATGTCGGCCTCTTTAAACTGCCGCCGATAGATGGGATAATCCCATTCTTCCGGGTCACAGAACTTCATCATTGCCACCACCACGGCATCCGCGCCGTTTTTGCGCACCATATCCACCAGCATGGGGCCGCGCTTTTTCTGGGTATCCACAGCCAGGGAACACCCGTACATATTCTGCCAGACGCGGGCCAGACGGTACAGCGGGGCTTCGTTCCCGTCCGGTACATCCACGCGGATCTGACGCGATTCCTGCGCCAGATCATCCGCCGCAACAGCCAGTTTCAATTGATCGAAGATTTCCAGCAGACCGTCGGGCTCCGCCAGAATACCGGTCAGGATGATTTTCCTGCCGTCCCAGGGCTGCGGCTCTATCGCCTTCAAAGCATCGATCAGGGAGCGCACCATGGCCGTATGGCGGGATTTTTCCACAAACATCCGCGATTTGAACACCGCGTGACGGTCAACGGCAGAAATCAATTGGGGATACTGGGCGGCCAACTGAGAAAACTCGCGCATGACAGCCCGGTTTTCATTATAGATACGGATGGAATTTTCTAAGGCGGCATTGGTGATCTGCACGCCGGTGATTTTCTCCAGTTTTTCTTTCAGGATGAGATATTCCTGTTCCAGAAAACGGTTGGCAGACTCCAGCCCTCTGTTTTGAGGGTGGGTAAAGACCAGCACCGGGGATTTCCCCTTCCACTTCTGGCTCATACACTTGAGGGTATCGCACGGAACAGAGAAAATGACGGCGGCCAAATCATCATACGCACCCTCACACTCCAGCTCCATCACCTGCTGCATGATGGAACAGGCAAACGCCGGCAGATACGCACGGGCCTTGGTGACGGGGCGGTTCGCTCCCCAAAGCCCCATCGGCAAATAGCCCGTGGCGTGAACCAGCTCCTCCGGGGAATAAAGGGGCATGATGCCGATGGCGCCCTTCCCAGTTTCAGCCTGATAGTCCTCCATCATTTTGCGGGGATTGGCGGCAATGTCCCGAAACTGCTTTAATACTGTATCTATCTTTTGCATGCTGTTTTCTCCTCTCCTTATTCCGCATCTGCCGCAGAAGACCGCTTCTTCATCATCTCACCCAGCGTCTGCACACGGGTATCGTACTGGGCGGGGGCAAAGTTCTGCGGATCGGTCTGATCGCCGTCGAAGCTGGCGTAAGGAAGACCATTTTTCTCATAAATCCATTCCGCGGTTTCCACATTGAGGAAGCTCATCAGCTTACAGCTTCGGTTCAGGTGATAGAGCACCCCGTCGCTCTGGCTCTTTTCCATAATTCCCAAAAGAACATTGACCTTGTTTTCCAGGCATGTATTGATGTATGTACGCGTATAGGCCTCGGCCATAGAGTGCAGCGATTCATCCTCGGCATCGTAAGTCAAATCCCACATATTGGGGTAGGCGGAGCCCGTCATGATTGTCCCCATGTTTTTCAGGGATTTAAAGGTGTGCCCCAAATAAGGCCATACCGCAATGCCTTCCCATGTGATGCGGTCCTGTTCCGCTCCCTTAAAGGCGTATTCGCCCTTTTTGTATTTTTCCTCCAGCTCATCCGCAAACTTGCGGAAGGTGATTTCGGCATAATCGCGGCTGCGCGCGCAAACGACCAGCGCCATGTAATTGAAAAGGTCGAAGCCGTTGAGCGGAGAAGGCTTAAACCGGCTCATCGAGGCGATCCGGTTCCACTGAGCAATGGAGCGCTGTGTCTGCTGACGGACTTCATGGAACTTTTGATAATCGAAAGGACGCCCGCAGATCACCTCCAGCTGAGAAATGGCGTTGCGGAACTGGTCGGCGATATACTCCTTGGAGTACTCGGGAACGGGCATGGTATGGTTGTAGGGAACATCGATCACGATACAGGGAATGTTCAGCTCCGCGGCCAGATTCTCGTACCATTTGAGCAATGTATTACAGATGTTGTTGCAGGTGATCACCAAATCGGGCAGCGGAACGCGGGCAGCCGGGGAGTTGGCCAGCGCCTCCGGAGTTTTGCCGGTGACGGCTTCTTCCTTGAGCAGCTTCATATAGCCCATGTTTACCCGGCCGTAGGAACAGCAGTCCACCGAATAGCCGTCGCGGTCGGCTACCTCCAGCATATCCAGCGAGCCTTTCCGCGCGCCGATGCCGGCGGCGTGTGTTTCCGGGTATACCATTGCAATATCCATGGCAACGCACATCTCTGGCGGGGCCACAGAGGCCGACCAACAGACCAGCTTCCCATTGGCTTTGGCCTGTCTGGCCTCCTCATCCAGCTTAGCCTGATAGTAGGCCAGCAGTTCTTTCGCAGCCATTTGGCTGATTGCTTTTTCACTCATGCTGATTTCCCCTTTCGTTTTGCTTCTTCATAAGCCAGGCGGGCGGCTCCCAGCGCACCGGTGAGCTGAGGGCTGCGTGCAATCGCAAGCCTTTCACCAAGCTCCGTTTGAATCGCATCGGCGACGCCTCTGTTCAGCGCTACTCCGCCGCACAGTACTACCTCGTTTTCAATGTCTACCCTCTGCGCCAGCGCGCAGGCCTTTGCCGCTACACTGTGGTGGACGCCGGCGATAATATCTTCTTTCGATCTGCCCTGTGACAGAAGTGAGATCACCTCCGACTCTGCAAATACGGTGCAGGTGCTGCTTACCGAAGCCGGGTGTTTGGATCGGAAATGGTACTCTGCCATTTCCCCCAGCTTTACCTCCAGCACACGGGACATGACTTCCAGAAATCGCCCCGTTCCTGCGGCGCACTTGTCATTCATGTAAAATTGATGGATGTTGCCCTGGCTGTCTAATGAAATCGCCTTGACATCCTGCCCCCCAATGTCGATGATGGTTCGCGCCGCGGGATTCTGAAAAAACACCCCTTTGGCATGGCACGAAATTTCACTCATTTGCAGATCGGCAACCGCCAGCAGCGAGCGGCCGTATCCGGTGGAAAGGATGAAAGTCATATTTGCCGGCGAGAGACCGCTTTGCTCCTGAATCTGAGCCAGCAGCCGTTTGGGGCCGCTGGTACCGGTGCCGGCTGGAACGACGGCGGCGGCAGCCACCTGGATTCCGTCCTGCAGAACAACCGCCTTGGAGGAAGAAGAACCGATATCAATGCCCATCGTATACATGCGGCGGCTTTCCCCTTTCCCTAATCCATCGGCTTACCGGCTTTTGTTTGCTTCTTCACCGCGTTCAATGGGAGCTACCGTTTGAACCAGCTCGATCAGAATACCCTCCGAATACCGCGGCCGCAGGAAATTGACAATGATGTCTGACGTGCCTTCCACCGCCTCCGGCTCCAGCATCTCCAAGCCTTGGCCGCGCAGTTCCTGACTGGCGGCTTCCACATCCTCCACCTCAAAGGCAATGTGGGCAATGCCTCCCTTTCCGTTATTGAATTTGGTCAGTACCCCTTCATGGGGAATGATGAATTCAATCGGGCTTTCCAGCATCGGCCCATATTTGGTGAAGATCAGATCGGCGTGATAGCTTTTGACATACCCACGGTAGTCCACCTCCAGCCCCAGCAGATTGATCAGGTGTTCCGCCTGTTCCACCGTAGGCAAAACGATTCCGACATGATGCATGCGCATTGGTTTCAAATCGCTCATCCTTCCTATCATTTGTTGATTAATTTTGTGTATATTGTATCATCGCTGTTGCTATTTAAAAATGAAATGCAATGGATTTATTTTGAATGAAATTGCATTCCATTTGAAACTATTTGCTATTTATGGTATTCTAAAAAGGAAATAATTTGGGAGGAATGACGATGACGGACTATGGAATCATGCTGCGGCGTTTCATCGATTTTACCGGAAGTAAGCTCTATGCTGTCGCCGACGAAATAGGATACGATGTCTCGTACGTCAGCAAGTGGTGCAACAAGGACCTTCTTCCTGCGCCCAAAACAGCAGCCACGGTGAATAAGATTTTGGTTTGTTTTTTTGCTCGCAGCATTCGGCAGGACGGGCGTGAGAGTGAATTTTTCACTGCGTTTCCGGGCTGCGAATCCGGGTATACGGTAGAGCAGCACATCTGTACCCTGCTGACGAAAGCTTATGAAGCGTCTGCCCACACAAAGACACCCTCTGCCTCTTCCAAAATCGAGCTGTTGACTCATCGCAATCAGATGCTGAGTGCTTTACAGAAATTTGCCTGCCAGCGCCTTACGGCAGGAGGCGAGGTATTCTGCAGTATCGATTTGCTCACACTGCTGCAAAGCCGGGACTTTACCGCACTGGATCAGTTGGCTGGTGACACGGAATTCCATTTTCACGCCGCACTGAATATGGAGCGTTTTCAGAAAGACCCCATTAAAAATCTGGGCCTGCTTTACGGCTTTTTAACCCGTTATCCCACGCTTTACCTCATGCTTTATGATGGCTCCGGACTGGAAGGGGAAGGGATAATAGTGGTAAAGAACGGCGGTGCGCTCATGGCGGCGCTGAGTCCAAAAGGGGAGTTGGACGCTCTTTTGGTTCTGGAGCCCGGCGAAAACGCCGCCCAGCTTTGCAATACGATCATAGCCCGCTTGAAAGAGTGTCCCCTGCTGCTTTCGCCCGCCACGCCGGAAAGCATGAACAACAACGGTTACCGAACTGATTTTTACAGTCGGGATCAATACAAGTTTTTTTCTCCCTATGGATTTGAATTTCTTCTTCCGGAGTCCATCTGCGACAAACTCATTCAGGCAGGGGAATCCGACGCGCCGAATCCCGCTCTCTCCAAGTTCATCCGAAGGCTTTTTATCACTTGGGAAGAAGTTTTTGAAAAGAGCCATATCGATTTTTATCTGCTGAAATCCTCTGTTCTTCGGTATCTGGAATCCGGCGAGCTTTTATTTGCCGATATCATGTACCAGATGTCCCCCTCAGAACGACTGGAACACCTGGAAAATATCAAGAAACAGGTCATGCACAACCCCGGAATCCGTTTTATTGTTCTGGATGACGACACGTTCCCCCTCGGCTTTGATCCTGTCTTTTCCGCATATATCAATCCCCAGAAGCTGTTTCTCAAAAATCCCGTCGCTTACCAAACCAAGAAGGGGCCGCTGTTTTATACGGTACTGAACGAAACGCTGCTTCAGGCCGCCGGCCAGTACCTAGATTCCATTTTGAGCCATTCGTCCTGTAAGGTGTACGATTCCAAAAGTCTGGAGGAGTTGGAGAACCGCTACGGCGGCATGCTCTACCGTATGCTGACGCTCTGAATCGAATTAAAGAGAACCGGACTACAGAAATCAGCATTGCTGATTTCTGCGGAGATTCCTAAATATCATTTTTAAAATAGACCTCCCGGCGATCCGGGAGGTTTTGCATTGAAAAAAACACCTGACCCCATTCATTCGTGGGATCAGGTGCTTTTAATTAAAGAAGGCTTTCTTGAACGGCAAAGTCATCCATTCTACAACAAAATTGCCGTATTTTTTTGAAAAAATGCTTGTAGTGTTCCTACACTTTGTTATACTGAAAATACGGTACCGTAAAAATCAAATCAAATGAGGAGATTCTTTATGGAATTATTGACAGTAAAACAAATCGGAACAGCCCACGCAGACGGACATTGCTTTTGGATTGAACTAAACCCGGAGTACAGAGAAGCCATGACCGGGCTGGAGGGCTTTGAGTATCTGAATATTTTCTGGTGGTTCGACCGCTGCGACAATTCGCAAAACAGATCGGTATTGACGCAGGAGCAGCCTTATTCCAAAGGGCCGGCGCTGCTGGGCGCCTTTGCCACGCGCTCGCCGGAACGCCCGAACCCCATTGCGCTTACCTGCGCGCAGGTAACGTATCTGGAGTTGGAAAAAGGGATCATCGGCCTCGCCTATTTCGACGCGCTGGATCACAGCCCGATTCTGGACATCAAGCCCTATACGCCCAGCCTGGACCGCGTGGAACACCCAGGCGTTCCGGACTGGTGCGCTCACTGGCCCAAAAATGTAGAAACCAGCGGAGAGTTTGACTGGTCGGCTGAATTCAATTTCTAAGAAAAGCGGTGATCCCACAACACAAGGAAATCTGTTGTATTTCTTGCGGGGCAGAGTTGATTCCACAATACAATCGAGCTCGGTTGAAAACCACCTTGCTAACAGCAAAAGGCCCGCGGAAATTCCGCGGGCCTTTTCGGGCTTATTTTTGCGCTGGAAGATACATAATACGGGCGCTGATGTTGCTTGAGGCTCTTCCCGTTGCCAGATCGGCATACCAGAAAAAGAGACCGGGCCATGTTTTTTGGCACCACCGCCCGCCGAACATCGAGCTCTGCCATCCGTCGAACGTATTATTCTGCTTGAAGTAGTCCCCGACAGGGCCTTCCTCCGTTCCTTTCACCTCGGACGTCAGGAACATAAAATCACATTCTTCGCTGTACGCAAACGCGGAGGTAAAGCCATTCTCTTTGCAAAGGGTGAAGCCGGTGTTGCGGTAGGGCGCGCCTTTGTAGTCGTCCCGGTATTCCCCGTCGCTCCACCAAACGGCATTGATTCCGCTGCATTCAAAGTTGAGGCCGTCGACCAGCTTCCAGATATTGCCCCACAGGTTTTCCTCCCCGCGGTATGTAACTGAGGAGAAACCGTCGTCTGGGCCGCCGGAGCCGGAGGTATTCCCAAGCTGCGACGTCCGCCCGGTTTTTTCCGCTCCGTTACCGCCCTCGCCGACCTCTTTGTTCACCACGCCTTTTCCGATGACTTTTTTGGAGTCGAAGCTTGCGTATTCCACCAGCATCAGCAATTCGGTGGCGTTGAGCGACAGAAAATCGATGAGCTGCCAGCCTTCGCCGCGATTGGCGGTCAAAACGCGTGCGTTCGCGCGGTTGAGCATCTGGCCGTTCGCCCCGCTGACCGGCTTTGTGCCCGCAATGGAGGACAACGTGAGAGCAGGACCTGGGTTAGCAGTGAAAACGCTCTCATCCTCGTAATAATAAGTTGCCTTTTCCTTGTCGTAGATACTGGCTTCATAAGCGCTGGAGTAAATGAAGTCGTATTCAACGCCGCGCCGCAAAAAGCTTGGGTACACCCGAAAACCCGGCTGTGCATCTGCGCTGACCCACCAGCGGGCCCTGCGAATGTGATGCCCCTGGCCGCCCTCAATCGGCTCTAAAGCAACGGGCTCTACCTTGTAGTAAAACTTGGGCTGTTCCACCATCACCTGAACGGGAGTACCCGCCGGGTAGGTTTTTCCGTTCTTAACAATTGGAGTGCGCAGTGTGCCGGACTCTGAATACCCCTCGTCGCCGTAGTAGGCGACGACCGTGCCGTCGTCGGTCAGGTTGCACCGCTTTCTTCCGCCATACATGCGCACGGCATCAAAATCCGCCCCCGGCGTTTTCCCCGCGGAAGTGCCCAGACGCTGTGCCGTACCTGTGGTAAAATCAAAGTCCACGCCATATGCGGTATTGTTTTTCATAAAAATCATTGCCTCCATTTCACGTTATTTGTTTATGCAAAGGCCCTGCGGGAGCGCCGCAGGGCCTTTGCAGTTAGCAGAATCGAAACGGTTACCGAATGGTGAGGAGAACGTCACCGGCACCGACGGAATTATTTTTCTCAACGTGGATTTTTTCCACAACGCCGCCCGCGGGCGCAAGCAACTCGTTTTCCATCTTCATAACCTCCAGCAAAACAACCGGCTGACCGGCTGTGATGCTGTCACCCTCGTGGACCATGATATCCAAAATTTTTCCGGGATACTCTGCCTTCATCATTGTTGCTTCTGCACTCATTGTCAAAACTCCTTTTTCAATTTAAAATTTTATTTTGTTTGATGCCGTTATAATTGAGAATTTTTCATATCGGTTATGAACATATGTCCCGGCGCATGTGTGATCACAAACGGGGGCTTCACATTCATGACCACCGCCTGTGGGGTGACACCGCAGGCCCAAAAAACCGGAACCTCGCCCTCTTTGATGGTGACCGGGTCGCCAAAATCGGGATGATGGATGTCGCGGATTCCAATGTATTCGGGGTCCCCAATATGGATCGGTGTGCCGTGCACCTGCGGCATCCGCTCGGTCACCGTAACGGCTTTCACCACCTTTTCATGGGGAATCGGCCGCATACTGACCACAACAGGCCCGCTGAAAATACCTGCCGGGCGGCATGGGATATTCGTAATATACATAGGTACATTGCAGTTTTCCGTAATGTGCCGTACCTCTATCCCTTCTT
>JAEXDU010000084.1 GCA_023401495.1 Bacillota bacterium | reverse complement strand
GTCCACAAACGCTTTGGCCTGCGCCTCATTCGGGGTTCCTTTTACAATTCCGATCGGTTCTGTCACACTCAAAGAACCTTCACTGGGATAAATGAACTCGACTGGCGATCCCTTTGCCTTATCGCGCAGCGGCAGATAATCCACGACAATTCCGCAGGATTTCTGACCGGCCAGCACCGCTTTTTCCACAGCGCCGTTGCCCTGCTGCACAGAAACTCCGTTTGCTTTCAGGGACTTGTAGAAATCCCAGCCGATACCGTCTGTTCTGACCAGAACTCCCAGATTGTAAGCGGCAGCGCCGGAGTACAGCGGGCTCGGCATGATCAGGTTGTCCTTATAGGCGGCGTCCGTCAGGTCTTTGTAGCCGGCCGGCGCTTTTTTGACCATGTCGGTATTGATGACGATCCCTGTGGAGATGATCTTTGTGCCGGTATACGTATGTTCTGCGTCGTAATAATCGCTGTTGATCCCCTTAAGCTCGGGGGACTCATAGCTCATCAGCAGGTTTTCGGACTTGAGGGCTTCAAAGGTGGCTGCATCCGCAACCAGAAGCAGGTCTGCCTTGACCGCTCCGGCCTTTTTCTCCGCAAGGATTTTGCTGACGACCTCTTCGGTTCCGCTGCGGAACACATTGACCTTTACGTCGGGCTGCTTTTGGTTGAACGCTTCGATCAAAGCCTGTACATCCTGTTCCGGCTGAGAGGTGTAAAGCGTTACCTCTCCCTTCAGGTTCTCCGGCTGCTGCGCCGCAGAGGAATTCTGGGCGGACGGTGCCGCGCCGCCCTGCGAGGAAGTGGTGCTGCTCCCGGAACACCCCGCAAAGCCCGCCAGCATACACAAAGCAAGGATTCCCGCCGCAATTTTTCTGTTTGATTTCATTTCAGACTCTCCTTTTGATTGTTTGAATATATTTCATGTTTTCGTACAGCATGGTATATTCCTCCGAACGATCGAGGCCTTCTACCACCATGGGAAGATTGCTGTCCTCCAAAATCGGCCACAGCTCCGGGAACGAAAAATCCCCCTCCGAAAGCAGTGTGTGGTACTTGCTGCCGCGGCGGTTGCTGATATGCAGCTTTGATATCCGGGGCAGCTTCCAAAGAAAATCCTGTACCTCTGCCGCGTCGTCACAGTGGGCCACATCTACCGTATAAGAAAATTCCGGGTACAGGTCACGCGTCAGCTCCTGAACCTGCCGGCGCGATGTCATCAATTCCTTCGGGATTTTCTCCATCACCTCCAGCGATACAGCCACGTTTTTGCCGCGCGCATACGAAAGAAGCTCCGTCAGGCCCTGATATGTAAGCTCCCGATAAAATGGAAGCTCCCCGCAAAGCGATTCCCGCGGCGGATGCACGGTGATTTCCGGAGCGTGCAGCTTATCGGCAAGATCAATGGAAGCCTTGATTTCGCGGATCGAAGTCTCCCGAATGCACCGGTTCATCGAAGCGAAATTCAAATCCCATGTTTTACTGTGGACAAAAGCCTCGATTTGGTATTCATCCATCAGCCGAAGGCATTCCTCCTCACAATAGTCCCTGCTTTCAAACTGCTGCGCCCAAAATTCAATTCCCTGTGCGCCAAGTGTGCGGGCAGCCTGAAACAGTTCGAGCAGGGCCGCATTCCACATCAGCGTGGAAGAAAAATAAATTGGATTCACAGCTGTCCCTCCTCTAAATGCTGAATTTATCATATTCCCTCAACATTAAAATCACATTATCAAACCGTTATGCTATGATTAATCATTTTCATAAATTTTTTAATGAAAAATTACTTTCATTTTTGAAGAAAACCGTTATAATAAAAAAGAAGGGGGAATCCGTATGATCCATTTATCCGACAGTAATCAAGAAGGCTTTACCAAGGCTGACCATCTGATCCTGAATTATCTGATGAGCAATGAAACTGCGCTTTACTGTGAAACGGCCAGCGATATTTCTAAAAAAGTGGGAGTGAGCCTCGCGACCGTCGGCAGGTTCTGGCCGAAAATCGGGTTTGACAATTTCAAGGAATTCAAAAGGGCACAGCTTTCCCAAAGCAGCACCACCCCGGCCTCAAAAGTAAAAAACACCCTTTCTTCCCTGACCGGCTCAGACCGGGCGCCCTCTGACTGGATGGTAAAAAACATCGACATGCTGGTGAATACACTGGAAAAAACGATGAAGCTGATATCGCCCGAGGCGATCGAAACGGCGGCGCACCTGATTGCACAAAAGCAGAAAATCTATGTTTTCGCGCCGGACGCTTCCTTCGGAATCGCCCATGTGATGAAATACCGCCTGCGCCGGTTCGGAATCGAGCTGATTTTGATGGACGGAGGGTCCGCTTTATATGAATCCCTGAATAATATCCGAAAGGACGATCTGGTTCTCATCTTCTGTTTTGGGCGCGTTTTGGCAGAAACGACCGTACTGCTCACCCAAAAGAACTATGTGGGATTTTCCTGCGTGATTTTCAGCGATCTTCTGGCGAACGGACTCCAGAATTCGGAAGCCTTTCTCTATTGCTACCGGGGGGAACCAACGGAATATCATTCCATGGTCTCTTTAATGGCCGTTGTGGACAGCCTGATCATTAAAATTGCCATGGAATCCTTTGATTCCATGGCAAGGATCAATCAATTGAATGATTTGAGAAGCAAATACCAGAAATATATTCGCCGGTAAATTAGAAAGCGCGTGATAAAACGGGCGGCAAAACGCTTTCGTGATTTTCATTCAAAATCAAAGTGACTATGTTTTTTAAGGTAAATCATTTTATTGAATTTCGACCAGATGATAAGGTCAAAAGGGATAGAAAGACCCGCTCTAAAAATCCGAATTCAGAAAATTGCCTTAGAAACAAAAAGGACCGCCGGGACAGTGCCGGCGGTCCTTTTTTATGTTTTCTCTTCTTGGGGTCTTTCAAGGTATAGCGAAAACCGCATGATCTTAACACCCATAATGCTCTTTCAAAAAAGCGTCTCCCGTTTTTCAATAAACAGGAGGCGCTTTTTCGCATATTTAGAAATTATTTTGTATCCTCATCCTGATATTGACAGCGGGACGGAAGGTGGTACTCCCGAATCTTGTACTGCAGCTTTCGGCGAGAGATTCCCAAATACTGCGCCGCCTTTTCCCTATGGTTGCCGCAGGCAGTCAGCGCGGCCAGCACCTCATCCCGGCTCGGGCCATCGGAACGCTGCCTGGGATGATTCTGGGTGACGGAAAACACGGCAGATTGGGGGGATACTGTCGGGCGGGCATCCGTCTGGTTGGACAGCATACCGGATGGGATGCTGTTGATCTCACGGGTGGCGTGCGGGGTCATGACGACCATCCGCTCCACAAAATTGCGGATTTCCCGGACGTTCCCGGGCCAGCTGTAATTGCGAACCTCTTCCAGCACCTCGTCGGAGAAGCTCTTCTGCAGATTGTACTTCTGACAGAAATGGTGCAGGAAATACAGACAGAGGGGAACGATATCCTCCCTGCGCTCCCGCACCGGCGGGATGGTCAGGGGAATGACGTTGATGCGGTAGTACAGATCCTCGCGGAAGGTACCCTTGCTCACCATTTCCCCAAGATTTTGATTGGTGGCGGCGATCAGGCGAAAATCCACTTTCTTGGCCCGGGTGGCGCCGATCCGCTGGACGCTTTTTTCCTCCAGACATCGCAGCAGCTTGCCCTGTACATTCATGGGGAGAGAATTGAGTTCGTCCAGAAACAGGGTGCCGCCGTCGGCAGATTCCACAAGGCCTGTCTTGCCCTCGCGATTGGCGCCGGTAAAGCTTCCCTTTTCATAGCCGAACAGCTCCGCCTCAATCAGATTTTCTGGAAAAGCGGCGCAGTTGACGGTGATCAAGGGTTTGACTTTTCGGTCGCTGTGTTCGTGGATATAATGGGCGATGACCTCTTTGCCGCAGCCGGATTCCCCATAAATCAGCACCGTAGAATCCAGCGGCGCAATGCTTTCGGCTACCGAAAGCAGCTGCCGGAATTTCGGGCTCTTGGCGACGATGCTGACCTTTTCCGCCTGCCCAATTTCTCTGGATGCAAGGATTTTGTGATCATTGAGCAGGGTATGATACAGATCCTCAAAGGCCTGAACATCCTGCAGTGTGGTAACGACGTACTTCACATTGCCCTGGCCGTCGAAAATCGGCGTGCCAATGACGATGCGCATCCGTGTGGGGCCGTCCACCTGCTGAAAATCTTTGTAATACTGCAAACGGCTGACCCGACGCTTTTCCCGACAGACCAGATCGAACACGGACACGTCCAGAACATGACTGAAGTCATGGACGTTCATTTTCAGGTATTCTTTCCGGGGAATATTCCGCCAGTTGACCATCACGGTATTCATGAAAAGGAAGTTCCCCTGCGCGTCGTAGAGGGCGATTCCGGTGTCGATATTGTCCAGAATTTCTGTAAAGGGCAATTCCTGGCACAACTCCTGAAAGGACGAAAAATCCTGCATCTGACCATGCCTCCCATCGGATCAAAAGTCATGCATATCATATCATAAAACATGCAAAAAGGCCAAGAAAATGGAATCTATTTACAATAAACGATTGAAAAACCGTCTGGTGCTACATCATGTCCCGGAAGGTCTGCAGACGGGTGCGCAATTGCTCGAAGCTGCCATTCTGCTGGTCCACCTCGATGGACAGGCTCGGGATGCCCGCCTGCCGCAGATCCGCCTCAAGATAGGGCTCGTCGTACTCCTCCGGGTCGCAGAATTTCATCATGCACAGAATGACTCCCTCTGCCCCGGTCTCTCTGCACAGATCGACCATCATGCCGCCCCGGGGCTTGCCCAGCGTGTGGATCAAGCTACATTCGCCGCGGTTGCCCCACTGCAGGGCCAGCCGCTTCAGACCGCCGCCCCCTTTGAGCGGAATGTCGGTGCGGTACTGGCGCATCTCCTGGGCCAGGTCATCCTCCACTACTGCAAACTGGTTTTCGGCCAGAATGTCCAGCAGCTCATCCGGTTCGCAGGAGATGCCGCTGAGAATGATCTTCTTGCCGGGGTAGGAGTAGACCGGACGCTGTTTGAGCGCATCCACAATCTCGCGGACAATTGCGGTATGCTCCTGTTTCTCGTAGAAACACGCGCTTTTCATCACCGCGTGGCGAACCTTGGGGGTGATCACATCCAAATGCTCCGCGGCCACGGCGGAAAACTCCCGCATGACGGCGTTGTGCTCATTGTAAATCTGGATGGTACGGCCGAGGGCGGCTTCGTTCATCATGTTGCCGGTGATGGTGTACAGCATGGCCAGAACGGTCTCAAACTCGCTGATCAGGTAATCCACGCTGGCGGGGGAGGTTCGGTTCTGGGGCTGGACAATGGGGATCATGGGAATGGAGGGAACGCCGAAACGCCAGTTCTGGGTCATACAGCGCAGCGTGTCGCAGATAGCGGGGATAATGACGGCGGACATGCCCTCATATGTACCCCTCAGGCCAAATTCCATATTGGACTGCATGATGGGACAAGCGAAAGCAGGCAAATACCTTTTGGCAAGCTTCCATTCCGTCTGGCCGCCCCACATCCCCATGGGGATCATTCCGCAGGCGTGAACCAGCTCTTCCGGGGCGTAATAAGGAAAGCACCCGACGACCTTTTTGCCCTGCTTTAGGTAATGCTCCAGCCTGCCCCGGGGATTGGCGCAGGCCTGCTGCAGCATAGAAAGGTTTTGATTCAGATCAGTCATTGCGCTTCGCCTCCTTATTTTGCTCCATGACTTCTACCAGCCCCTGGATGCGGGTTTCAAACTGGGCTTCACTGTAGTTGCGGTAGTCCGCCTGGTCGCCGTCGAAGGAGGTAAAGGGTACTCCGGCCAGCTGAGAGAGCTGGCGCTGAACCTCCATCATCTGACAGTCCATCACCTTGCAGCTGCGGTTGACGTGGTAAATAGTACCCTCGCAGCCGAACTTCTGCAGGGCCTCCAGCCGCCGCGAGATCATCGTGGTGGCGTTGTCGCCATTGGTAGAGGCGAAGCAGTAGGCCCGGGCCATGCCGTCCAGATCCTCATATTCGATCGCCCACGCCTTTCCGTAGCTGGAGGCAACCATGTTGATGCCATACTTTTTGAGCGTACGCAGATTGTGGCTGAGATAGGGCCAGCAGGCAATGCCATCCCATGAGACCCGGAACTGCTCCTCCACCGGGAAGGTAGAGGTTCCCTCGGCGATATGCTGCTCGATCTCGGCGTTGAGCTGCTCCAGAACGGCGGTGGAGGATTCTTTTCCCCGATTGCATACCATTGCGGACATGTAGTTGAACAGCTCGAATCCGCTCAGGGGGGATGGTTTGCGGTCGAGCAGGTCGTTGGCCCGCTCCCACAAATAGCTGTTGCGCTGGGAAATCTGCATCACCTTCTGGAACCGCTCCTCATCCCAGGACTTTCCGGTAAAGGCACACAGGTCCTGAATCAGCTGATCGATCTGCGCGCGGACATAACGTACCCGGCTCTCCGTCACATAATCGTAGGGGTTGTAACAGGTGTCGATGAAGAAGATGGGAATATCCATTTGTCTGGCCAGATTCTCGTACCACTTGGTCAGCTGATTGCAGATGTTGTTGGTCAACAGCAGAAAGTCGGGTTTGACCATTTTGCCCCCGTCGGGCAGTTCCACTCCGCTTTCGCCGTTCAGGACGGCAGCATACGACAGGTTCAGCTTGGCGTATGCGCACAGGTCGTTGGAGTAACCCAAAGGCCCTTCGCACTCCTGCAGGAAAGGGTCCGCCTGATGGCGGGCCGCGATTCCGGCGGCGTGGTTTTCCGGATAAAGTATGTTCAGGCCCAGCGTCTCCGCGATCTCCTGGGGGAAGATCGAGGCGGACCACCCCACTTTTTCGCCCCGCTCTTTGGCCAGCTGGGCATTGTCAAACAATGTTTGGGTCTGCTCTCCCAGCAAAATCATGGACTTGGGTTTTGGGCGCTTAGGCTTGGGCGCCGGTGCTGCAGCGGCGGTTTCCGCCGCGGTTGTCTGTTCACTCATGATAATCAACCTTCTCCTTTTCTTCGCTTTTCCCATGCCAGAACCGCGGCGCCGATGGCGCCCGCCGACTGGCACAGCGGATGAACCAAAATGTGGCACCCCATCTCCTGCTCCATGGCATGAACCACGCCAATGTTCAGGGCGACTCCTCCGCTCATAGCCACATCGGGAGTCCGCTCCAGGCGCAGCGACATGCCGGCCACGCGCTTGGCCACCGAGCTGTGAATCCCCGCCGCAATATCTTCGATGGGAACATTGGAAGACAGCTGCGAGATCACCTCCGATTCAGCGAAAACCGTACAGGTATTGCTGATGCTGACCGGATGCTGGGATTTTTGGGACAGGGGGCCCAACTCGCTGATTTCCACGTTCAAAACCCGGGCCATTACGTCAAGGAACCGCCCCGTACCCGCCGCGCATTTGTCGTTCATCTGGAACGCGGTGAGCTGGCCCTTGTCAGTGATGCTCAGCGCCTTGGCGTCCTGACCGCCAATGTCGATGACGGTATGTACAGTGGGCAGCAGAAAGTGAATTCCTTTTGCGTGGCAGCTCAGCTCGCTGATCTGCTCGTCGGCATAGTCGCAGTTCATCCGGCCGTAACCCGTCACCACCGTATAGCTGATGTCCTGCTGCGAAAGGCCACACAGCTCAAACACCTTTTTTAGAGCGCGCTCAGGGCCTACCGTCCCGGTGCCCAGCGGCTCTACCGCGTGGGCGGCAAGCACAGCACCATCCTGCAGAATGACCGCCTTACTGGAGGTAGAACCGATATCGATTCCCAGTGTATACATAGGCGCCGAACCTCCTTTCTGGCAGTTATTTGATTTCTTCAGACTGGTGCATGGCAAGGATTTGTTCATCCGTATAGCCGATCTCTTTCAGAACCTCATCCGTATCCCGGCCGATGGAGCCGGAGATGCGGCAGGGGATCGCGGACGGGTCGATCGACTCGAAGTGAACCGGGCCATTCGAGAACACGGTCTTGGTTCCGTCCGAATATTCGTGGAAATAGGTGTAATGGTTCGCCTGTACCTGCGGGTCATAGGGAACGTCCTTAAAGTGATGCAAAACCTCATGGGGGAGGTCGTGGGCATCGAGCAGCTCATGCCAGTAAGAAACCGGCTGTTCCGCAAATTTTTTGTCCAGAATTTTGGTCAGCTCCCCTCTGTTCTCGTAGTACACATCTGAACTGGAGAATCTGGGGTCTGCGGCAATCTCGGGCATGCCAATCACCTGGCAGAATTCCGGGAAGCGCCGGTAATCGATGATGGCAAGGTAAAACCATTCCCCGTCGGAACCCTGATAGGTATTGCTGCCGGCATGCCCGCAGTCATAACGATCCCGGGGCAGTTTGCGCCCGTTAAAGCCGTTTAAAATACCCGTGCAGTTGATGAAGGTGCCGGCCTGCAGCAGGGAAACATCCACCTTATCCCCCTCCCCCGTAACGGATCGTTTATAAAGTGCGGCCGCGATGCCCCCGGACAAAGCGACTGCCACGCTGTGGTCGCCAATTCCTCCCACGGGGATGAGGGGCGGGCCGCCGGCCGGGGCAAGGTCGGCCATCAGGCCTGTTCTGGCAAAGAACACGGTGTAATCGTACCCGGGGCGGGAACTCTCGGGGCCTTCGCTGCCGTAGCCCAGAACGGAAGCATGGATCAGGCGGGGAAAGGTCTCTTTGAGTTGCTCGTAAGTAAGTCCCATGGGCTCCAGTGCCTGAACGCGGTAGTTGGTGATAAAGATGTCCGCCCCGGACAAGAGCTTCATCATGGCGTCGCGTCCTGCCTCTGTCCTCAGGTTCAGGCAGACGAAGCGCTTGTTCATGTTCTGCACATCAAAGTTGGGGTTTGCATCCTTTGTGCAGGGGGAGAGCGTAGTGCCCGCCTGCTTGCGCCATGCGTCGCCGTTGACTGACTCCACCTTAACGACATCGGCGCCCCATTCGGCCAGAATCCGGGCGGTCATCGGGCCGGCCAGCATGGTGGACAGCTCTACCACACGAATGTTTTCCATTGGTTTCATATGAAAATTCCTCCCTAAATTTTTGCTGCTTGATCCTGGCACCGGCGCAATCAGCGTACCGGTGCCTTTGATATTCCGGCGGTTCAGCGCCCTTTAAACTGGGCGGGGCGCTTCTCCAGAAAAGCGGCGGTCCCCTCTTTCCTGTCCTCGGTGCTGAACGCGATGGTCTGAGCCAGGCGCTCAATCATCAGGCCGGTGTTGATGTCGGTCTCATAGCCCAGATTGATGGCCATTTTCGCCATGGTGATCGCCACCGGCCCCTTGGCCATGATCTGGCGAGCCATCTCCTCCGCCGCGGCCATCAGGGCATCCCGGTCGTCCTCAGTCACCTGGTTGACAAGGCCGATGGCCTCGGCTTCCTCCGCGGTGATGATTTTCCCGGTATAGATCAGCTCCCTGGCCTTGCCCAGCCCCACCAGCCGGCTCAACCGCTGGGTTCCGCCCGCGCCGGGGATGATGCTCAGGCCAACCTCGGGCTGCCCCAGTCTGGAGCGCCTGGTCGCAATCCGGATGTCACAGGCCATGGCCAGTTCGCAGCCGCCCCCCAGAGCGTAGCCGTTAATGGCACAGATGACAGGCTTATACAGGTCCTCCAGGTTTTTCAGAGCCGCCGGCGCCGTACCCAGCAGCATTTTCAAATAATCCCGGTCATGGATTTCACGGATATCCGCGCCGCTGGCCAAAGCCTTTTCCCCTGCTCCGGTGACAATCACCACTCTGATCTGGTCATCCTCCCGGGCGCATTGAACAGCAGCGCTGATATCCCCCCACATTTCTGGGGTAAGGGCATTGCGAACCTCCGGGCGATTCAGCGTCAGATATAAGATGCCGTCCCGGATTTCGTAGAGAATATTTTCAAATTTCATCCCCACTGTCTTCCGATCTCCTTTCCATTGATTCAGCAGAGGCAGACCCTCTGTGTGCTTCTACCCAGGGTAAATCAGCAATAAGCGTGCCAAGTGATTCCTCCTGTTTTAAAATTTTCTGTATCAAAAAGGCCGGGAGCCGCCGGAAAAACTTCCGGCAGGCCGACCCGGCTTGGGAGACGCAGATTTTATTCCATTTTAAAAATCCCGATGGAAAGGGCTATGCCCACAGACTCTTTCGAATTTTGAACCGCAGGTGAATGCCTTCCGAAATATAAAGAGATAAAAAATTGTGCAATAAAAATGCACAACAAGTGCAAATGCACAATGATATGTGCATTTCACAAAGGAATCCCCCTCTGGATCGATGCGGTGATCGGCTCCAGCACAACGGCAAGAAACTTTTTTAATGGGCGGTACAGAAGCAGAAAAGGCGGCCTATGGCCAGAAAACATCGGAATTCCAAACAAAAAGCACGGAGGTTCTCTTCTTCATTTCATTTATTTTCTCTGGTGCAAAAATGAATTGGCACAGAGATTGCTTTATCACGTTGATAGAAACTGTGTACCAATGAATCCAGCCGCACTGCGGCAGGACTTTGTGAAAGGGGAATCTCTTGATGGAAATGGAAAACGTTTATATCATGGGCGCTGTCCGTACAGCCGTGGGAAAATACGGCGGTTCGCTGAAGAGCGTACCGGCCCATACCATGGGCGCACTGGTCATTCAGGAAGCGATACGGCGCGCCGGTGTAAACAAGGAATGGATAGATGAGGTCATTTTAGGCGAAGTGCGGCAGAGCACCGAGGCCTCCAACATCGCCCGGTGTGCCGCACTGGAGGCCGGTTTGCCCGAGAACGTGCCCGGCTTTACCGTCAATCGCCTGTGCGCCTCTGCCATGCAGGCCCTGTTCAGCGGCTGTCAGGAAATCTGGTGTGGCGAAGCCGACGTCATCGTAGCCGGCGGCACCGAAAACATGAGCCGTGCGCCCCACTACCTGCGCCACGAGCGCTGGGGAGACGGCCCCCTGACGCTGGTGGATTCCAATATAGAGGCGGGCACCACAGCCCAGCCCGCATCCATTTACGGTACCGCTTTGAGCATGCCCAGAACAGCGGAGAATGTGGCCGAGCGCTTCCATATCACCCGGGAAGAGCAGGACAGATTTGCCGCCGAGAGCCAGAGCCGTGCGGCGGCGGCCATTGCCGCCGGTTATTTTAAAGAGGAAATTCTTCCTGTGGAGGTGAAAGAGAAAAAGAAAAGCTTTGTGTTCGACACCGACGAGTTCCCCCGCCCCAGCACTACTATGGAGGTTCTGGCCGGCCTCAGGCCCATCGTCAAGCCAGACGGAACCGTAACCGCGGGCAACTCCTGCGGCCTGAATGACGGCGCCTCCGCCCTGGTTCTGATGTCCGAGCGCAAAATGAAAGAGTCGGGACTGAAACCTTTGGCCCGTATTGTAGGCATCACCAGAGCCGCCCTGGACCCGGCCATTATGGGCTATGGCCCGGTGTACGCTACCCGCAGAATCATGGAGCGCACCGGGATGACCGTAGAGCAGATGGATCTGGTAGAGCTGAACGAAGCCTTTGCTTCTCAGGCATTGGCCTGTATGCGGGACCTGGGCCTGGACCCGGAAAAGGTCAACATCAATGGCGGAGCCATCGCCCTGGGCCATCCCCTGGGCAGCACCGGCACCCGCCTGATCGTCACCCTGCTGCATAATCTTATGCGTACCGGCGGCCGGTACGGATTGGCCACCCTATGCATCGGCGGCGGGCAGTCCATGGCCACGATCATTGAAAAGCTGTGATTCCAATTCCGCAATTTCTATACTAAAATGAGGTGTGTCAAATGAATATTGAGCAGGTCAAAACCATCGTGGTGATCGGCGCCGGAGCCATGGGTCAGCAGATCGCCATGAACACCGCTCTCAATGGCCGGGGCAGCGGCTATCAGGTCATCCTGTGCGACTCGTTCCTGAGCGCGGTGGAAAAGGCGCAGAAATGGACCGCCGACTATCTGGCGGGCCGGGTAGCCAAGGGCCGCATTACACAGGCCGAGGCCGACCGGATTTCGGCCAGCCTGTCCTTCTCCCAGGATGTGGACGAGGCGGCTGCCCGAGCGGATATTGTCATTGAGGCCATTATCGAAGATTTGGAAATCAAGCGGGAACTGTTCGGGCGAATCAGTAAACTGTGCAAGCCGGACACGATTCTGGGAACCAACAGCTCCAATCTCGTCAGCTCCAAGCTGGCCGACGTTACTCAGAACCCCCAGCGACTGCTGAATATCCATTACTTCAACCCCGCTCTGGTGATGCAGCTTGTAGAGCTGGTTCGCGGCCCGCACACCGCACCGGAGGTTATCGAGACCGTCAAAGCCTTTGCCGTCAGCACTGGGAAAGCCCCCATCGTAATCAACAAAGAGATTTCCGGCTTTGTAGCCAACCGCATCAACGCAGCGGTAACTCATGAGGCCTGTTCGCTGCTGGAGAAGGGCATCGCCTCGGTAGAGGATATCGATACCGCCTGTGAAAAGGGCCTGGGTTACCCCATGGGACCTTTCCGCCTGATGGACCTGACCGGCATCGACGTCAACTACTATGTGCGCCGGGACCGTTATGCCGAAAGCGGCGACGAGTACGACAAACCCAGCCCGCTGGTCATAGAAAAGTTCCAGAAGGGCGAATTTGGACGAAAGACCGGAAAGGGCTGGTACGACTATTCCGCAGCCGACAAAAAATAAGGGCTGTAACCGCCCGGTTTCGTTCCCGGTGAAAGCACCGCGACCTGCGCAGCGTTCACGGCGTTATACATAAAAGGGGTACCGCCTTATCACAAGGGCGGAAACGGCCATGCCTGGGATGGACAGCGTTAACCGATCCGGCTGCCATCAGTCTCCTTTCAGTTAAAACAGTCTGAATCTTTTCTTTTCCGACTGCGGAGGAAAAAAGAAAAGACCGGCCGGCAATGGAATCTAAAATACAATGCAGGGACAATCTATAAAACAGCTTATGTAGGACACGACGAAACGACCCCGGGGACAATCAGGAAAGGGGGCGGAATTCGGAAGCCATCCGCTGAAAAAATATTCGGTTAAAAAGAGCGTGTTTCTTTGCTGAAAAGCAGCCCTTCAAAGCCTGTGGCACAGGTAACATACTATTGAGGAGATGTGAAGATGATTAAAACCAATCAGGCCAAAATTCAGTGGTTTGTAGCGCTCGGCGCCGCTTTCGCATGGTTTGGCAATCATTGCGGGGCGGGATTTTGCTCCGGTTTGACTTTATTAAAATATTTTACAAGGTCCGGATGGATATCGCTCGTCACCACATTGGTTCCATTTATTATTCTTGGTTTCGTTTTCTACTATATGGGTGAGTATTCGCGGTTAATTAAAGCTGACAGCTACAAAGATGTCGCATACTCGCTGTATTCCAAAAAAGAAGCTGTCGGAAAAATTATGGTAATTGTTTTCGACGTGATCGTCTTGATTTCTCTTCTGGTAAACAGCAGCGCGGTGCTTGCCGGCGCGGGAACCTTCCTGAATCAGTCTGTAGGTATGAATTATACCCTTGGGACATTTGTATGCCTGCTGATTGTCGTCGCGATCTCCATGTTCGGCGCGACCGTTATGGCGAAAATCGACCTGCCTCTTGGAATCATCATGACCGGTGCGATTCTTATCGTGGCGTTTGTTCTGCTGAAAGAAAACTGGGGCGGCGTCGTGAACATCGTACAGACCAAAGAGACGTTCAATGTTTCAACGGGATCGGCAATCGGTGATATGATGTGGTATACCGGTCTGCAGGTCGGATTCTGCAGTGCTTACATAGCGATTGCAGGAAAATTCACCAGCAAAAACGACTGCAAGGTGATGGCTATTTTCGGCGGCTTCCTCAATGGATTTATGCTGTTTATCGTTTCTCTTGCCGTTCTGTCCCGCATGCCCGGGATCAGCGACAGCGTGATTCCGATCTACGACATGATCGTGGAGCGTTTTGGTTCCACCGGTATTTTGTCCGTCATTTATAGCGTGGGATTGTTCTTGGCCTATGTTTCCATGTCGGATGTGGTAGCTGTCTGCGCGCGTTTCGGGCCTTGGTTCAACCCAAAGAAGAAGTACAATCAGGCGATTGTGGACATGATTTTCGGGATCATCCTCCTGGGTCTGTCTCTGCTTTTGGCACAGATCGGCATCGTCGCTCTGGTCACAAAAGGCTACCAGGTGATTTCGTTCCTTCGTATCCCCACCTTCATCGTCGGCGGCTTGATCTTTGCTCCCTGGCGGATTCACCAGATCAACAAGCAGCGCGCCGCTGCTCTGGCGGAGAGTGCCGAGCCGGAAGCGGCACTGAAGTAATCCGCCGCTTTCAGAGATACGAGCGGGCCCTCATTTAAACCCTCATCGAAGGCGGTTGATAAAAAACACCACGATGTAATGTGTTGACAGACACTTTTTACAACCGTCTTATGGGCGCAACAGCCTGGGACGTGGCAAAACAGCAGAAAAGCCGAGGCAAAAAAGTCCACCGCCCCGGCTTTCTGCTTTATCCTTTCCTTGATATAAAATAATAGTGATTTTTCATTCATAGCCGAAAGGAGGCTTGGTTATGGAGATTGCAGTGCAGTCAGAAATTCGCAATATTCTCTCTAAGGTTCATTTACCAAAATTATATTTAATACGGCAGCACTTTGATGATGCGCAAATAGAAGATGTAGAAGGTTTTATACGCGAACGTCTGAACGAGATGGACCTTAAGCGTAGAATTCGCCCTGGCATGCGAGTTGTTATGACCGGCAGCAGCCGACAGATTGCAAATGCGCCTGTTATTTATCGTGAATTGGCAACCTTTATTAAAGCACAGGGCGGCAGACCTTATATTGTTCCTGCCATGGGCAGTCATGGCGGAGCGACAGCGGAAGGCCAGCGTGAAATATTAGAGGGATACGGAATCACGGAAGCCTTTTGCGGCTGCCCCATTTTCTCCAGCATGGAAACCGTTCAAGTTGGAAATTTGGAAAATGGCGATCCGGTCTATATAGATCGTTTTGCCGCAGAGGCAGACGCAATCATTGTAGTCGGACGGATCAAGGCTCACACAGCTTTTCGCGGACCTTACGAATCTGGGCTGATTAAAATGATGGCGATAGGACTTGGCAAACGGCAAGGAGCAGATTATCTTCACCAAAAGGGATTTGATGTTTTTGCGGAACGATTGCCTGCCTGTGCCAAGATAATCTTTGATCATTGCAATATTATTTTTGGCGTGGGGATCATTGAAAACGCATTTGACCAAACTTGCAGGATTGAAATTTTAAAAAGTGAAGAGATTTTCGACAAAGAACCTGCGTTATTGGAATACGCTAAAAGTAAAATGCCGCAGCTCTTTTTTCCTGAAGCTGATGTTCTGATCGTGCGTGAAATTGGCAAAAACATATCTGGCTGCGGGATGGATCCCAATATCACCGGAACATTTGGGTCACCATGCTGCTCAGGCGGGCTCAGGAAGCAGCGCACGGTGGTATTGGATATCAGCGAAAAAAGCCACGGTAATTTTATTGGATTAGGCAAAGCGGATGTCTCTACAAAACGCGCGTTGGAAAAATGTGATACCAATTCTACCTATTTAAACATGTTGACTTCCACAATTCTTGAGGTTGGAAAAATCCCTATGATTCTTGATAATGACCGTTTGGCAATTCAGGCAGCATTGAAAACACTGAATGGAGTAACAGCAGATGAAGCGAGAATTATCGTCATTAAAAATACGCTTTCAATGGAACATATTTTGATCTCGGAATCCATGCTCGAAGAAGCCGGGAAAATGGAAAGCGTAGAAATCGCTGGTGGCCCTTTTGAGTTTGAGTTTGATGAAAATGGAAACCTGCTGAACTTGAAGCAGTGAATAAAAATTTGCCCAATGGGCTATATCATGGCCGCTGTTCTGGCAAACCACAGTACAATGCTGACCGGTGCGGGAACTTTTACCCATCGCTCTTTGGGTATGAATGATTCTTTGCACGCTTCTGTGCTCAACCAATGGGAATTCAAGGATCAAAAAGCAGCTGGACCGCATGGTCGAATTCATTTTAAGAAAGGTGGATGAACGTGAGATGAAATTTGTTATGACAAAAGCAGTTTCCCCTGAGGGAATGGAGCTGTTAGTCGGAAAGGCGGAGGTTTATACCGCAAATCATCCTGACCCGAATGAATATTTGGATCAGATGCAGAATGCGGACGCATTACTTGTCCGCGTCGGCAAGTGTGACCGCCACGTCATTGAAAACAGCCCGCAATTAAAGGTAATTGGGCGCACGGGGGTGGGATATGATAATGTGGATGTAGAGACAGCTACAGCTCACGGTATCCCCGTCATCATTACCCCGGGTGCTAATAACCGCAGCGTAGCCGAGCATGCCATTGCCATGATGTTTTCGCTGTCTAAAAACCTGATGGAAGCGCACCGGGAGATGTGCGCGGGCAATTGGGAAATTCGCGATGCGCAAAAGTCTTTTGAACTGGAAGGAAAAACAGTAGGCATCCTGGGTTTAGGAGCTATTGGACGTGAAATGGCAAAGCTGTGCCAGGGATGCGGCATGAAGGTTGCCGGATATGACCCGTTTTTATCCCGGGAAACAATCGAATCACTGGGTGTACTGTATTTTTCCGACTACGAAGAGCTGCTGAAAGCGAGCGATTTGGTTACGATTCATATTCCGCTCACAGAGCAAACCCGTAATTTGATCGCCAAGGAACAGCTTGCATCAATGAAAAAAACTTCTCTCATTATCAATTGTGGCCGGGGCGGAATTATCAATGAGGAAGATTTAGTAGAGGCACTAAAATCCGGCACAATAGCCGGAGCGGGTATCGACGTTTTTACCACCGAACCCCCCACGCCCGACAACCCTTTGTTTCAAGCTCCGAACTTGATTCTCAGCCCGCATGCCGCCGCACTGAGCCGGGAATCGGTTATCAGAATGGCACAAATGTGTGTCAAAGGCTGTTTGGCCGTTTGCCGCGGTGAAAAGTGGAAGTACGTAGCGGATCCATCGGTTTATGATCATCCTGTTTGGCAAGGGAAAGAATGGGCCTCAGAGCAGTGATTCAATATATTCACTCTAAATACTGCTTACTGCAAAGTGAGAGAGGCAAAGGGTATTCAGCATTTTCTTTGCCTTTTTCAATAAAAGAGACGCGCATGAAAAAGCAATTCATTACATAAAGCCGCGCGAAGGGAGAATGGAATGACTACGGAGAAAAAATCCCCTGTAATTCGTTTGGACAGCGCAGATAACATTGTGGTGGCACGGCAGCCTGTTCCGGCAGGCGCCTATATATCTGACGAGAATTTTACCGTCCAGAGCGATATTCCAATTGGGCACAAAATCGCATCCCGCGCGATACGCCAAAATGAACCCATTTTAAAATACAATACGGTGATCGGCTATGCTACCCGGGATGTAGAGGCCGGAACCCACATGCACAACGAAACGATTTACTTTGATTCCGTATCGAAACAGTACGAGTTTTGCCGGGACTACCATCCGGTGAACATACTGCCCCCTGAGCAGTGCCGTACCTTTCAGGGATATGTGCGCCCGGACGGGCAGGTCGGTACGCGCAACTGCATCGCGGTTGCTGTGTGCAGCAACTGTGCCGCTACTGTAGCACGAAAAATCGCAAATTACTTTACTCCTGAAAAGCTGAAGGATTACCCCCATGTGGACGCCATCGTTCCGCTTATCACCAGTTCCGGCTGCGGATTGGAAAAGACAGGCACACCCATGTCTTATCTTCGGCGGATATTGGGGGGCCACATCAAAAATCCGAACATCGCCGGCGCAGTCGTGTGCGCATTGGGATGTGAATCGAATAACATCGACGCATTTTTTGAGGAAGCTGAACTGACCCCCGGCCCTTTGCTGGGCCGCCTGGTCATTCAGGAAGTCGGAGGCTCCAGAAGAGCAATGGAACAGGGCATTGCCATGGTGGAGGCCATGCTCCCCATCGCCAACCAGTGCCAACGCCAGCCGGTTCCAATCAGCCACTTAAAAATTGGGATGGAGTGCGGGGGCTCCGATTCATTCTCCGGCTCCTCCGCCAATCCGGCTTTGGGAAAGGCGATGGATCTGCTGATCGAACAGGCAGGCACTGCCGTTCTGACAGAAATCACAGAGTTATTTGGAATTGAGGGGGCATTTGTCCGCCGGGCCAAATCCCCCGAAGTAGCACAAAAGCTAATCGATTTGATGAATTGGTGGCTGGATTACTGCAAGGGGCGCGATGCGCAAATCAACGGTAAGGTAACGCCGGGCAACAACGCCGGGGGGCTTACTAACATCCTGGAAAAGGCGCTGGGCGGCGCTAAAAAAGGCGGAAGCACTCCGCTCAACGGCGTTTTTGACTATGGAGAAAAAATTACAGAGCAGGGGTTTGTCATCATGAACGCTCCGGCTTATGATCCAATGGCGGCCGCCGCCCTATTTGCGGGCGGATGCAATTTATGTGTTTTTACCACAGGGCGGGGCTCCTGCTTTGGAGCACAGCACTTCCCCACTTTGAAAATTTCTTCCAATACCCCTCTTTTTCAACGGCAAGAGGATGATATGGATATGAACGCCGGTGTCGTCATCGACGGAGAAAAAACGCTCGAGGAGATGGGTCAGGATATTTTTGAAGCCGTCATAGAGGTGGCCTCCGGTAAACCAACCAAGAGCGAGTTGTTCGGTATGGGCAACGATGAATTTGTGGTCTGGTGGTTGGGGATTACGAGCTGATCTTGTCTATGCACAAGTGCTCGTTTTCAGCCAGAGCTCAAATTCCAGAGATGCAGGTGAATGTAAAAGATATTCTCATACAAAATTAAATAAAAATCTTTCCTTAAAAACAAATCATCCTGCAAAACAAATTACATCTAGTCAGCAATAAAAAGGAGTAGGTAACATGGCAATGCTGGAGAAGCCGTATCGCAGCAACGAGATGGTCGGCGGATTAAACAACGCCGGCAACCGTACGCTTTTATATGCCTTGGGCATAGACGAAGACGAATTAAAAAAGCCCTTTATCGGGATTGTGAATTCTTGGAATGAAATGCATCCCGGCCACAAGCATCTGCGCGAACTCAGTGCTGCTGTGAAAGAAGGAATTATCGCTGAAGGCGGCCGTCCGTTTGAATTTAATACGATCAGCATATGCGACGGTTGTACACAAGGTCACGATGGCATGCATTATGTCTTACCCAGTCGTGACATCATCGCAGATTCTGTTGAGGTAATGGCTCAGGCTCAACGGCTGGACGGCCTCGTGCTGCTGGCCGGATGCGACAAAATCGTTCCTGCAATGGCAATGGCGGCCGGAAGAATCAATATTCCCAGCGTAATCGTCACATCAGGGCCAATGGTTACCGGTAGTTATCGTGGGGAACCGATGGAAGGCGCATTTCGTGTGCGTGAAGCCGCTGGCCGCTTATTCCGCGGTGAAATCACCGAGGATGAATACAAAGAAATGGAAATGTCGGTGTGCACAGGCCCCGGAAGCTGCCCAATGATGGGAACAGCCAATACCATGTCATGTCTGATGGAGCCCTTGGGGCTGTCTTTGCCCGGCAGCGGCACGGTTTTGGCCATCCACGCAGACAGGCTGCGTATCGCAAGGAAAAGCGGCATACGCCTGATGCAGATGGTAAAAGAGAATATCTGCCCCAGAGATTACATAAAGCACGAGAACTTCATCAATATGATCAAGGTAAGCATGGCACTCGGCGGCTCTACCAATACAACGATCCATATTCCGGCAATCGCAAGTGCATTCAACATCAGCATTGGGCCGGATGACTTTGAAGTCTGCAGCAGGGCGACGCCCCAAATTGTCAATGTGCGCCCATCCGGTAAATACTCCTTGCAGGATCTGGAAAACGCCGGCGGCGTCCTTGCCGTCATGGGTGAGATTCAGAGCTTGCTTGACCTGAACGTAACTGCAGTAACCGGGCAGGTGTGGAGGGATATCCTGCCCGGCCATAAAACCCGTGATTTGAATATTCTGACCACTTTGGATCAACCATTCCATGCGGAGGGCAGCATCGCGATTCTCAAGGGCTCCCTGGCTCCGGAAGGTGCCGTTGTGAAGCAGAACGGTATCCATAATGAAGAAATGAAATGCCATACCGGCCCGGCCCGTGTATTTGAAAGTGAAGAAAAGGCAATCGAGGCAATCCAAAAGGGTGCAATTCATCATGGCGATGTCATCGTGATTCGAAATGAAGGGCCCAAGGGCGGCCCGGGTATGCGCGAAATGCTGCTGGCTACGACTCAGCTTATGGGCCTGGGGCTGGGTGATACAACCGCATTGGTTACAGACGGTCGTTTTTCCGGTGCAACGCATGGGCCGTGTATTGGGCACATCTCCCCGGAAGCCGCTGTCGGGGGCCCGATCGGCCTGGTACAGGACGGGGATTTGATTTCGATTGATATTCCAAACCGCAGGCTGGAGCTGTTAGTTCCGGAGGAAGTGATGGAAGAGCGGAGAAAGAGTTGGAGCCCGACCCTGACAAAGACTGACAGCGATTATCTGAAACGGTATCAAAAGCATGTCGGCAGCGTTTGGGAAGGCGCTGTGCTCAAATAAGGCGGCAAAAGATATATCCCGGTCAGGAATTCTTTGGGACAAAAGGCACTGAGTATACCAACACCGCCAAGGTGATTTTAGAAACCTATCC
>JAEXDU010000082.1 GCA_023401495.1 Bacillota bacterium | reverse complement strand
CTGCAATAAAGGGGCGTTTCATTTCGTTTTCCGTCAGTCCCAGCGCATACAGCAAAGAGCGGTGCGGGGCACGTGCGGCGCCTTCTTTCATTAAATCGCTTCTCATCGTGTTTTCCCTCCTAAAAGTGCCTGATTATGAATCTTCCATCCATCAGCAAATGACAGTTGTTCCGTCTTTCCGCCTCCGGCAGAGAAACAGGACAGTTCTTCACTGAAAGAACTCTAAATTTATTTTCCATACACCAGCCGGTCGAACAAAGTACGGCTGGCAGTGTAATAGGATTCCTTTTCCGGGTTCTGCTCCAGAGGAGTTCCGCTGAAAACCCGCAGGGAAACGCCCAGCCCGTCGAGCTGCTGCATCACCTTTTGGCGGCTGTCAACGTCCAGCATACTCAAATCCGCTTCGGTGACAAGAGAGGACAGCGGCTTTGCGTCCTTCCAGGGAAGCCGCATGGCGGCCTCCCTCTGCCCCGCTCCGGCTTCGGGCACAGTGCCGTCCAGATTCGAGAACATCTCCCGGGATTTCTGGTGCCCCTGAAAGCTCGTGTCATCTGTCAGAAAGATCATGCTGTCGCCTGTTTCCAAATCCGACAGGAACTTGGCCACACTCGCCATCTGCAAAGAGGGATCGCTGACTTCCTTCCCCTCTTCCAAGACGATGAAATAAGGATTCACGCGCACGATCACGCGTCCATCCCCGTTCAGATCTTCCCCGTACCGGGCAATCTTTTGCTCCAGCACGGCGGCGGCCTCGTCCGAAAACTTGGTTTCCGTCAGAACACCGATCTGGTAATCCGGCTCTTCCTTTGTCGTCAGCTCATACACAAAGCTGTAAATCAGGGCGACGACGACGAGCCCGATCAGCAGGTGAAATTTATGGTAGTACCAAAAATTCTCCCATTTTCCCTTGGGGGTCTGGGGATGTGCCTTCTCACCGTCCTGATGGATGGTCTCTTCCCCCGCGTTCCACAGATACCGGTCCCTTGCCAAGTGAATCTCACTCCCTAGGCTTCATTGTGGGGAACAAAAGCACGTCGCGGATCGACGCGCTGTCGGTCAAAAGCATCACCAAGCGGTCGATGCCCATGCCCATGCCGCCCGTGGGGGGCATACCGTATTCCAGAGCGGTGAGGAAATCCTCATCGATCATATTTGCCTCTTCGTCGCCGGCCTCTCTGAGCTGCATCTGGCGCATGAAACGTTCGCGCTGATCAACCGGGTCGTTCAGCTCGGAATACGCGTTTGCGAATTCGCGGCGGGTGGCGAACAGCTCAAAGCGTTCCACCAGCTCCGGCACATCCTTCTTGCGCTTCGTCAGCGGAGAGACCTCTACCGGGTAGTCGTAAATGAAGGTCGGCTGCACCAGCTCTCCCTCCACCTTCTCCTCAAAGAACAGATTCATAATATCGCCCCAGGAGTCGGTGGCCCTTGTTTCAAAGTGGAACTTCTTCGCCTCTTCCAGCGCGCGGGCCGTATCGCCCTTGAACGACAGGAAATCCACACCGGTGTACTGCTTGATCGCGTCGTTCATCGTCATGCGGCAAAACGGCAGCTTCAGGCTGACCTCTTCCCCCTGGTAGGTGATCTCCTCTGTGCCGCACACCTCTTTGGCGCAGGCGTTGATAAGGCGCTCGGTCAAATCCATCATGCCGTGGTAATCGGTGTACGCCTCATACAGCTCGATGGTTGTAAATTCAGGGTTATGCTTTACATCCATTCCCTCGTTGCGGAACAGACGGCCAATCTCGTATACCTTTTCCATCCCGCCGACGATCAGGCGCTTCAAATACAACTCCGGCGCAATGCGCAGGTACAAATCGAGGTCGAGCGTGTTGTGGTGAGTGATGAACGGGCGGGCCGCCGCGCCGCCGGGGATCAGGTTCAAAACGGGGGTCTCCACCTCCACATAGCCGCGTTCGTCCAGAATGCGGCGAATGGTTGCGATAACGCGGCTGCGCTTCTCAAAAGTGCTCTTCACCTCGGGATTCACGATCAAATCCACATAGCGCTGGCGGTACCGCAGGTCGGTATCTTTGAGGCCGTGGAATTTATCCGGCAGCGGCAGCAGGGATTTCCCCAGCAGCGTGATGCTCTTCGCATGCACGGAAATTTCGCCCCGGCGGGTGCGGAACACAAAACCGGAAACGCTCGCAAGGTCGCCGATGTCCCAGTTCTGCAGGCCATGGTAAGCCTCTTCGCCAATGTCATCTATTTTCAGGTAGACCTGGATTCTGCCCGTGCGGTCCTGAATATCCATAAAGCTGGCCTTGCCCATGTCGCGCCAGCTCATGATGCGGCCGGCAATCACAACAGCCTGGCCCTCAATCTCTTCAAAGCGGTCGCGAATATCCTGCGCGAACGCGTTGCGGTCGCAGACCGTAATTTCAAACGGGTCCTTGCCCGCCTGCTGCAAAGCAGTCAGCTTGTCCCGGCGAATCTGAAGCAGCTCGCTGATATCCTGCTGCTCCTGCTCCACAGGCTCCTTTGTCTTATCGCTCATCACTATTCTACTCTCCCTGTTTTCTGTATTCCTCCGCCGCACGGCGGTCTTCTGATATAAATCTCTATTCCACAAAGCCGCAAACACAACGGTGTTTCACTTTGTGATCGCAGATTCGTATTCTTGTGCAAAAACGGGGCAGGGTGAAAATTTTCACTCCCGCCCCGCGCCGTTTCGTTCTTTTTGGAATCCGTTATTTCGAAATCGCAAGAATCTCGTAATGGATGATTCCGGCCGGAACCTCCACCTCAACCTTGTCGCCCACGCCGTGGCCCAGAAGAGCCTTGCCGACCGCGGATTCATCCGAAATTTTACCCTGCAAGGGATTCGCTTCGTTGGAACCGACAATTTTATATTCCTTGATCGATGAGTCTCTTCCCTCGGGAGTGACACGAACCTCCACCTTGGAGCCAATGTGGATATTTTCGTTACTCAGCTCATCTTCATCGATCACGACCACGTTTTTGAGCATTACCTCAATGTCGGCAATGCGCGCTTCCATGATCGCCTGATCGTTTTTCGCTTCATCATATTCGCTGTTTTCGGACAAATCTCCGAAAGACAAAGCTACCTTGATTTTTTCGGCAACTTCTTTTCGTTTTACCGATTTTAAATATTCCAACTCCTGCTCGAGGGCTTCAAGTCCCTCCTGGGTTAAAATGACCTGCTTTGCCATCAGCTGTTTACCACCTTTTTCAGAGTGAATCTATAGCCATACAATAGGAAAAAGGGCTCGATTCTTCCCCCGTCAAAGGCGGGAGAAGAATCGTCATGCCTTGTCTGACTATACTTCGCAATACATCTATTATAGTGAACAAGTATGCGTCTGTCAACGCCTATTTGGAGGCCGCCGCGGAAGACGGTGAGCCGGACGCTGTGCTGGAAGCACCTTCTTCCAGGTTGCCGCTGTCGGTGCCCGGAATCTGCTGCACGTCTGCACCCTGCGTCACCAAAGCGGTGACAGCCGCCTGAATCTGCGGGTCCTCCAGCGTGGTGAGCGAGCGGCGCAGCAGCAGATCCTTCTGCTCCTGGGTCATCTCAATCGCCATGTCGACATCCACGCCGACACCGTTGAAGGTCTTTCCGTCAATGCGGGTGTAATTGCCAACGGAAAGCTGAATCGCCGAACCGTCCGACAAGGGAATAATGTCCTCCTTGGTGCCGTGGCCCGCGGTTTTTTCACCAATCAGTTTTCCCTTTTTATAGTCCTTGATATCCGCAGCAAAAATTTCCGCCGCGCCATACGTGCTGGAGCCTACTACCACGCTGATCGGCAGATTGATCTCGCCGGATTTCGAGCTGTACTCCACCGTGATCTTGCCGTTTCTGTCCGCGTAGCTCACCAGGCTCACTGCCGGCAGGAACTCGTCGAGTACCGAGGCCATCACCTCTTCGCTGCCGCCGGAGTTGTTGCGCAGGTCGATCACAAGGCCCGCCACCTTTTTCTCGGTGAGAGTATTGATCGCCGAAACAAACTGATCCTTTGTGGAGCTCTGGAATTCCGAGATCGCAATATAGCCGACGTTGCCGTTGATGACGGACGAAGAGACCGTTACGCGCTGGTATTCGGCGCGGGTGACGGTCACATCCATCTTGTTGGTCGTGGTTTTGCCGTCCGCCGTCGTCTTGCGCAGCAACCCAAGCTTCACCGTGGTGCCCACAGTGCCGTCGAGCTTGTTCACAGCCTCGCCGTAGCTCAGGCGGATCACCTCTTTGCCGTCGAGCGAGAGAATCACGTCGCCCTTTTGCAGGCCGGCCTTGCTGGCCGGTGAGTTGGGCAGCACTTCAATGACTTCCATGTTTCCGTCGGCGTCCTGAATGGTGCGGATACCGACACCCACCGCCTTTTTGGAGGTGGAGCTGAGATAGTTCTTATATTTTTCCGCGGAAAGATATTTCGCACCGGAATCGCCCAGCCCGGCCATATAGCCGGCGGCGATGCCGTCGTTCAGCTCAGTTTCCCCAATTTTTCCGATATAATCCTGCCGTACCTTCTGGTCGATTTCACTCAGCTTTGTATACATGGCCTGGCGTTCGTTCACATCGGCCACTTTTTCATTAAAGCGCCCCATCGCAAAGGTATACGTCAGAGAAACCGTAATGGCGGCTGCCACCAAAGACATCGCTGCTGCCGCGCCGAGCGACACTTTTTTGCTCATATGCTTCCCTCTATCTTTTTGTTATCGTCCAATCGCTTTCAACGTGATCTCACCTAAAACGGCGATTCCGTCCCCCGCCTTTGGCGGAGAAACAGCGATTTCTTCCCCGGCTTTCGGCCGGGGAAGAAATCAACCGCCTGTTTTCGTTTAGCTGAACCATTTCATTGGGTTCTGCGCAACACCGTTCACGCGAATCTCAAAATGCAGATGCGGCCCGGTGGAATCGCCGGTACTGCCCACATAACCGATGGTCTGTCCCTTTTTGACCACGTCGCCGGTCTTTACAATGATTTTGCTCATATGTCCGTAGCGGGTAGAATATCCGCCGCCGTGGTCGATGTACGCGCAAAGGCCGTAACCGCCGCCCCAGCCGCTTTGAACCGCAAGGATGACCTTGCCGTTATCCGCCGCAACGATCGGCTTGCCGTAAACGCCAGAGCCAGCGATGTCGATGCCCTTGTGCCCGCGGTTATCGCCCCAGTAGGCAGTGATCTTAGTATAACCCGGAAGCGGCCAGGCAAACTGCCCCTTGCTGACGTAGCCGCCGCTGGCCTGATTGTCCTTATTATTGTCCTTGATACTGGCGTAATACTCTTTATACCACTGGTCGACCTCGGCATCCACCTTTTTGCGTTCGGCAGCCAGGCGGTTATTTTCCGAATTGGTACTGACCACGTTGGCCGAAATCTCTGTCAGAACACGAGAACTTTCCGCCAGCAGACCCGAAAGCTCCGAGTTTTTGGTGTCCAGCTCCTTTTTGGCCTGCGCCACGCTCTGCCGGTTCTGCTCGATCTGCTCTTTCTGCGTTTTGATCGAGGCCATATCGGTTTTCAGCGTCTGAATCACCTGCTGGTCATGCTGCGAAATGGAGCGCACCAGCTCGGTTTTATCGAGAAAATCCATCACATCCTGCGCACCGAGGATCATTTCGAGCTGAGAGGATTCCCCCAGCAGATAAATGGCGCGCACGCGCTGCTTGAGCTGCTCAATGTTGGCGTCGATGCTTTTCTGCTTTTCCGCAATCTGCGATTCTTTCTCTTTGATGTCCGCATCCAGCGCGGCCACCTGATCGTTCAGCGTATCGATCTGGCTCTGCACGGTCTGCACCTGAGTATCCAGCGTACTCTTATACTCCTGCTGCTTGGCTTTATCCGCCTTCAGCTGTTTGAGCTTGGCCGCAGTAGCCTCCTGCTGTTTTTTCAGCTGGCTCTGCTTTTGCTGCAGCTGATTGATCGTGGAGCTGGCCTGCACCCCCGGCGGAACACATGAAAAAACGACAATCACCGCCAGCGCAAGTGCCAGAATCGAACGCTTGCCTTTACCAGCCAATGGAATTTCCTCCCTTCAGATATTTACCGATGGAAATACCGCCGCCCAGCGCGCCGAACAGGGCGCCTGCGGCAATAAACAACAATACGATCTGTCCCATCACATTCCCGAGCGGCAGCGGCTGGAAAAAGGGGACAATGCCCGTAATGGTTTTCAGGGTTTTATCGTAGATCAGCGCCAGCAGGCCGCTGGCCAAAAGACCCGAAAACAGGCCGATCAGAATTCCCTCCACAACAAACGGCACTCGAACGAAGCTGTTTGTCGCACCCACGGATTTCATCACGCTGATCTCCAATCGGCGCGAGAACATTGTAATCCGAATGGTGTTGGAAAGAATGAATACCGAAACCAGGCTCAAAATCAGCACGATCCAGAAGCCGGCCGTTGTCACAAGGCGGTCAAGGCTTGTCAGCTTTGCAGCCACATCGGAATAATCGCGGACCTTATAGACCCCCTCCAGCGAGCTGATCTTCTTTGCGGTTTCCTGATACTGAGAAAGGTCTTTCATCTTCACCTTGAACACGTCGTTCAGGGGATTGTCGTCGCCTAAAAGGCTGCTGAACACACTGCCGTCGTCGCCCATGGATTTCATCAGCGCCTCCAGCGCCTCGCCCTTTGGAACAAACTCGCAGTCTTCCACATTGTCGAGCTTTTTGATCTCCTCGCCCACCTGCACCGATTTGAGTGTGGGCAGATCGTTCGCCATGTACACGGTAACGGAGTTATCGTTTTGCAGCGTCTGCATGGCCATGTTCAGGTTCATCGAAAACAGCGTGGCCGCTCCCGTCATCAGCAGGCACGCCACCAGAACGCCAATGGAGGCAAAGGCCATCATGCGGTTGACCCAGACGTTCTTGACGCCCTCCTTCAGTAAATACTTGACACTGCTAATTCTCATCGGGTACCTCCAAAGCAAGATTGCAGCTGTCGGCCACAACCAGCCCGTCGTGAATTTCCACCACGCGGCGGCGGAAATGCTTCACGAGCCGGTGTTCGTGCGTGACCATCAGCACGGTGGTGCCCCTGCGGTTGATTTCACTTAAAAGGCCCACGATTTCAAACGAAAGGGCCGGATCAATGTTTCCGGTAGGCTCGTCCGCAACAATCATGCTGGGATTGTTCACCAGCGCGCGCGCAAGCCCCACCCGCTGCTGCTCTCCGCCGGAGAGCTCTTTCGGGCGACAATTGATTTTTTCTTTCAGCCCCACAAGGTTCAATATGTACGGCACACGCTTTTTAATCTCTCTTTGAGAAGCTCCCACCACGTGCATGGCAAATGCCACGTTATCAAACACCGTCATTTTGTCGATCAGGCGAAAATCCTGGAACACCATTCCCATCGTGCGGCGCACATAGGGGATGTCCCTTCTCTTCACGGTAGAAAGCTTTCTGCCGTTGACGATGATCTCGCCGCTGTTCGGAGCTTCCTCACAGGTAATCAGCTTTAAAAAGGTGCTTTTACCCGCCCCGGAAGAACCCACAATAAACACGAATTCGCCTTTTTCCACTTTCAGATTCACGCCCCGGAGCGCTTCTGTCCCATTTCCGTATGTTTTAAAAACATCTATAAATTCTATCAATGTCATCGCTCCAAAAAATAAATTTCCCCGTGCGAAATGCCGCCGGGCGCACCAAAACGCCCCAGAAAACGGCACGATTTCTCCCTAAAAATCAACACCCATTGGTATGTTTACATAATACCAATGGGCGAAAGATTTATTGTTCTCGAAAAGAATAAATTTGTAATTTTTCTGTAATATTTTTATTCTTTTCGGTCAAAATTTTACCGGATTCGAGGAGAGATACTTCTTGACCATCAGAGCTACCTTAAACACAATCGCGTCCTCGAACTCGCGCAGATCCAGCCCGGTGATTTTTTTGATTTTTTCCAAGCGATAAACGAGCGTGTTGCGGTGAACGAACAGCTTGCGCGACGTTTCGGAAACGTTCAGGTTGTTTTCGAAAAAGCGCTGAATCGTGAACAGTGTCTCATGGTCGAGCGATTCGATCGAGCCGCGCTTGAATACCTCCTTGAGGAACATTTCACATAAGGTGGTGGGCAGCTGGTAGATCAAACGGGCAATGCCCAGATTATCGTAGCTGACAATGGATTTTTCGGTGTCGAATACCTTGCCGACCTCGAGTGCGACCTGTGCTTCCTTGAAGGAGCGCGCCAAATCCTTAATGCCGACAACAATGGTGCCGATACCCACAACGCAGTGGGTGTAGAATTCGCTCGAGAGCGTGTCTACAATCGAGCTGGCCAGCTTATCCAGATCCTTCGGCTCAATGCCGGTGCGGATCTCTTTGATCAACGCGATATCGGTTTCGTTGATATTGATGATGAAATCCTTGTTCTTGTCGGGGAACAGGTTCTGAATCACATCGTAGGCCGAAATATCGGATTTATTCGAAATCTTAATCAGCATACACACGCGGCTTACATCCGAATTGAAGTGCAGCTCGCGGGCCTTCAGGTAAATATCGCCGGGCAGTATGTTGTCGAGAATCACGTTCTTGATGAAATTGCTGCGGTCGTATTTCTCGTCGTAATACTGCTTGATGCTGCTCAGCGAAATCGAGAGCAGGTTTACATACTTCATCGCTTCGCTGTCGCTGCCCGAAACGAATACTGCGTATTCCGGGCGGGGGCGGCTGCCAAAAGACTTGTAGGTATATCCTCCTACCACAAAGGGATTGGGCGAAGCAATGGTGTCCGGAGTAATGCTTTCGTTCACTTCACCGATACGACCCAGCTCGCTGCAGGCAATAATAACCGAGGTCTCGTCAATGACGCCGATCGTTCTGTCAATCGCGTCGCGCATTTGGTGAATAACTCCCTGAAACAGTCTATTTGACATGATGCTCCCTCACTTTATCAGTTTTCCAGATGGCTCTGGATAAATACAAGCATATCGAATTGATATTGTCCAATATATTTTACACAAATTTTGATGAAATTTCAAGCTTGGAGCAGATTATTTGTTAAAAAACTTTCTAAAATCGACAGAGTAGCGTTCTAAATCGGAAAATGGCGCGGCCTTTTGCGGCCGCGCCAAAGAATCATTCTTATTTACTGCCCGCTGCTTCCACAATCCTGCGGTAAGCCTCGGGGTCTGTATCGCCTTCGGTGCTGAACAGCAGAACGGTCGCATTTTCATCCAGACCCATGCGCTGCCGCTCGGCATGCATTTCCGGTGCAAGGCATAAATGCACGAGCAAACCGAGCCCCACCGCGCCCGATTCCCCGGAAATCACCTTCCCGTCCCCATTATGCGGATACGCCAGCGTGCGCATGCCAAGCTCGGTCACCCAGTCGGGGCAGGCAGCGTAGTACGACGCAAAATCGCGCAGCACCGGCCAGATGAGCGGATTCGGTTCGCCGCAGTTCAGGCCCGCCATGATCGTTTCCGGGTTCCCGCCGATCGCGACAGGATTGCCGCCACCGGCTTTCACCGATTCAAAAATGCAGGCCACCGTGTCCGGCTCCACAATGACGGTATACGGCGGATTTGCAGTCAGTTTTTGTTCCAGATACGCCAGAACTCCCCCCGCCATGGAACCGACACCCGCCTGCAGGAATACATGGGTCGGCGCCGCGACGCCTTCGGTTTTCATCTGCTCCAGCGCCTCCGCCGCCATGGTGGTATACCCCAGCGCGATATCGCGCGGGATTTTCGCGTACTCCGCTGTACCGGTATCCTGCACCAAAGTCTGACCGTTCTCTTTGGCCCACTTCGACGCAAGACGTACCGCGTCGTCATAATTCAGTTCGGTAACCTCGACCGGCGTGTCGTTGATCGCGCGGATTGCCTGTACGCGGCTTCCCTTGGAGCCTTTCGGCATATATACTCTGGCCCGGCAGCCGAACACGGAGGCTGCCCACGCCACGCTTTTACCATGGTTGCCGTCGGTCGCAGTCACAAAGATGCGGTCACGCGCCCGTTCCCTGGCCTGCGGCGCTGTCAGAACAGCGTAGTCCGGTGCGCCGGTGTGGCCCAAATCCTCCCACAAAAGCCGGGCAATCGCGAAAGAGGCCCCCAGCCCCTTAAACGCGTTCAGTCCGAACCGTTTGGATTCATCCTTCACAAAAACATTTTTGACTCCCAGTCTTTGCGCCAAACCGCGCAGAGAAACCAATGGCGTTTCCTCATACTGAGGCATCGAGCGGTGAAATGCCTGCGCAAAGGAAAGCTCCTGATCGGTAAAATACGAAAAATCCGGACGATGATTGGGGGCTCCGGCCAAAAGAGATACCGGGCGATCCATAAAATCTCTCTCCTCTCCTGGTGTGACAAACACTCGGGTCTCTCGCCTACAGCGGCGAGAGACCACTGATTCTTGTTATGAAAAAAGCCGTGCGCCAAAACCGCCTGCTTCTTTTTTCACTTTGCACCTCTGTCATTTCATACTATTTCCGGCACAAAGAGGTACAAACACCCAAACTCCATTGCTGTTTGCGCCTTTCTTCAGAAGCTGCTTTGTGTCAATGAAGCGTGTGAAGCGGGATTACATGTTTTCTACAAATTGAATGGTCAAACCATTGGGATCGTTCACATAGAAAAAACGGATATTCGGATTGGGCTGAAATGGACCGCTCGCAATCGGCACGCCTTTTTTCTGCACAAACTCCATACATTCCTCCAGGGAATCCACCTCAAAGCCCCAAGCAATGTCTTTGCCTACATCGATTTCCCTGTCTTCCGTGCTCTGTATCAGTTCAATCTGGGTTTCTCCCTCGCCCAAAAAGGCAATCTCCAGCCCCGAACCGCTCCGGTAGCGCTTCATCAATTTCAAACCAACGATTTCCTGATAAAACTGTAAGGACTCATCCAAATTTCGAACCGTCAATGTACTCCAGCAGAACTTCATAAAGTATGATCCTCCTAAAAACATATTGTGAAACTGCCCTTGCAGCTTCCGGCAAAATACGCAAAATCCGCTGCGTTTCATCAAACCAGTAAAGCAAAATCGTATCTCAATTCAGAATCATCGGATTGATTTGATATGATTATATCTGAAAAACAACAATAAATCCATTGTGTTTCTGAAAATAAAAAACAGCGGGTATCCGGCGTTACACCAAATACCCGCTGTTTCGTTCCAATTCCGTTTGACAAAGCACAATCGTAATTTTGTTGGATTACCGTTTATGAACACCCGCCTAAGACGCATGGCTTTTCATTTTTCCACCGCAGGTGCTTATCCAGTTAAAAACCCCGCTGCATGGAGTATCGCAATTTGCTCCCGCAAATGCAAAGGCCGGTTATTCCGCCTTGGCCGGCTCCGGCTCTTCAATCAGCCGTCCGCTCAGTCGGTGCAGCGCGGCGCAGCCGGCCCCGCCGACCACATTGCCAAGCGTGATCACCACCAGGCTGAGAAGTCCATCCCCCAGCACGCCGGCCATCCAGAAATAGAACATATCGGCGACACAGTGCTCAAAGCCGCTGAGGATAAAGACCATCACACTGAAAATGATCCCCAGGTATTTTCCCACGGGGTGCGGATTGCTGCGGTAGCCTTCCACCGCCACATACATCAAAAGGCCGCAGAAAATTCCCAGGATAAACAGGCTGAGCAGATTGTCGCCCAGCTTGATCGCGGCCAGATGCACCGCCTTTTCGTGCAGCTTTGCCCCCTGGCGCGTGACGGACATGACCACACTCAACAAAAAGGTTCCCAGCAGGTTCCCAAGCCAGATCAAAATCAGCCAGAGCACCTTCTGCGGGTCGCGGTATGAAATATACGCCATTTTTCCGGTGAACAGATTCCACCGGAATACCAAGACCGTCATCAACCCAACCGAAAACAGAAAGGAGCCTATCACCGCATTTTCCTGTGTCATGTATATCACACAGCCGATACCGATGCTGATCCCCGCCAATATGGCCAGCAGGAACGTTCCTGTCCACGATCTGAATTTATCCATAAAAACTCCCCTTTTTCCCAGCGGGCCGTGCCCGCGACAGATGTTACTAACACCCGCCTATTTTAGCACAGAAGCTTTTTCATTCCAATCGCAGCGCGTCTTATATTCGTCTATCCCCTGTCATCAGCAAAAATTGATTATTTTTGTGTTGTTGAAAAATCAGGGCTCTCGCTCCACTTTCTTGTCAAATTCCTTTCATTTCAGCGTTTTAGAATCAAATAATCTGACTTTCTCAAGCCTTTATGTGTTTTTAGGTACATTTTCAAATCTGACGCTCTTTGATCTATAAGCAATTATGATGTATTTTCTGCCAACCAATCTCACCTGCGCAGGGCTGGCCGCGCCCGGCGAATTAAGTCTGCGACGGCAAAAGTAAGATAAAAAAGAACCTGCGCCGAAGAAACACTTCGCCGCAGGTCACCTGAACTATTCTTTTAAGACAGAAGCTTATTTCACTTCTCCGCCCTCAACCACCAGGTTCTCGGGAGCAACCGCGTCGCCGTAAACGGGCTTCAGGGTCTCTTCAAAGTCCTTGTGGAAGAAGTTCTCTTTGCCCAGCGTCTTGATTTCCTCATTCAGCCAGTCGAGCAGCTCCTTGTTGCCCTTCTGTACGGCAGGAGCAATGGTGTCGATGTCGCCGAGGCTCTCAATGCCGACCTTAAAGCCGGGATTCTGCAGCGCCCAGGCCAGAACCTCTGTGTTGTCGGTAGAGAACGCATCGCCGCGCCCGTCGAGCAGGGCATTGTAGGTTTCGGTATACTGGTCAAACTTCACCAGATTGATCTCGGGGTGGTTCGCAGTAAAGTAAGTCTCTGCGGTCGTTCCCTTCGCAACGATCAGCTTCTTGCCGTCAAGCTGCTTCACATCGGTGATCAGGTTCTTTTCGGGGCTGACAACGCCCAGAGCGACCTTCATGTAGGGCAGTGCGAAATCGACCGCCTCAGCACGATCCTTCGTTACGGTAAAGTTGGCGAGCACAATGTCAACCTTTCCGGTTTTCAGGTATTCCACACGGCTGGCGGGCTCCAGAGAAACGTATTCCGGCTCAACGCCCAGGTCCTTTGCGATGCGCTCCGCAAAGTAAACGTCATAGCCCTGATACTTGCCGTTTGCATCCACATAGCCGAAGGGGTTTTTGTCGCTGAATACGCCGATGATGACCTTGCCGCTCTTCTTGATTTCAGCCACGGAGCGGGCAGTGCTGCTGCCGGTGCCCTGCGCGGCGGAAGAAGCGTCCGTGCCGGAGGAGGCCGCATTGTTCGAAGAGCAGCCTGCAAGCATGCCAACGGACAATGTCAATGCGAGTGCGAGCGATAAAGCTTTGATTCTGTTTTTCATCAATAATCCCTCTTTCCAGTTACTCAAAAGTAAAAATATTCAAAAAGCGCTGAAGCCGTTCTGTTTTCGGCTTCGTAAAGAACTCTTCCGGCTCCCCGGATTCCACGATCTCACCGGCGTCCATAAAGATCACACGGTCGGCGATCGCCCTGGCAAACTGCATCTCGTGCGTAACGATCACCATGGTCATCCCGCCCTTTGCAAGCTCCAGCATCACGTCGAGCACCTCGCGCACCATTTCAGGGTCGAGGGCCGCTGTCACTTCGTCAAACAGCATGATTTCCGGCTGCATCATCAGAGCGCGCACAATCGCGACTCTCTGCTTCTGCCCGCCCGAAAGCTGACGAGGAAAGGAACTCTTCTTTTCCAGAAGGCCCACGCGTTCCAACAAGGTTTCCGCCATTTTTTCGGCTTCTTCTCTCTTCCGCCCCTGTACTTTGAGGGGGCCGAGCAAAACATTTTCCATCACCGTCATATGCGGAAACAGCTCGTAGCTCTGAAATACCATGCCGATTTTCTGCCGGACCTGGCTCCACTTGGCGGTGCCGTCTGTCAGCACCTGCCCGCCGAGCAAAATCTCACCGGACTGGATGGGCTCCAGCCCGTTGATACATCGCAGCAGGGTGCTTTTGCCGCAGCCGGAGGGCCCGATCACCACAACGACCTCGCCGCGGTTAACTGTCAGCGAAACATCCCGCAGCACATCGGCGGAACCGTAATCCTTTTTAAGATGCCGAATTTCCAGCAAAGCATCTGTTTTCTCCATCTGTTGCACTCCTCTTAGTCCTGCCATCTTTTTTCCAGTCTTCCCGCCAGACGCGAAATGGGGAAGCACACCAGAAAATACAGGAAGAAAATCGCACCGTAAATCCACAAAGCCGCGCTGGGCGCCGTGTAACGGTTTGCCTCTATGATCTGCTGACCCACCTTGAGCACCTCCACCACGCCGATCAGCACGATCAGGGAGGTGGTTTTGACCATACGGGTGGCCAGGTTGATTGCAAGCGGCAGCAGCCGCCGAATTGTCTGCGGAATAATGATGTAGCGGTAAATCTGCACGCCGGTCAGGCCGAGCGCCCGGCCGCTTTCGTACTGGTGCTTCGGGATCGAAATCAGCGCGCCGCGCACCAGGTCTCCCATCTCTGCCGTGCCCCAGAACACGAACACGATGATCGCGGAGACCTCGCCGGAAAGATGGATCCCAAATGTTTTCGTCACGCCGAAATACACGAGGAACAAAAGCACCAACTGCGGCATAATGCGCACCGTTTCCAAGTAGACACGGGAAAGCGCTTTCGTGATCGGATTTTTCAGCGTCATCACCATGCCGAGCAGAACGCCCAGCGCCATCGAGATCGCCACGGAAAGCAGCGCAATGCGCACCGTGACCCAAAGGCCCTCGAGCAATCGGACGAGATTGCGCCCATCGAGCAGAATGCTAATTCCCAAATCCTGCATAGCGCAGCCTCCTTTCCAAAAGCGAAGAGGCAATCGAAATCGGCAGCAGGATGATGAGATACGAGGTCACAAGCAAAAACAGCGCCTCATCCGTCTTGTAGTACAGGCCAATCAAATCCTTCGCAACATACATCAAATCTGCCAGAGCCACCACGCTGAACACCGATGTCTCCTTGATCAAAAAAATCACGTTCGCGCACAGCGCCGGAACCGAAACGGAAAGCGCCTGCGGCAGCACCACATAGTGGATGATCTGCGAATGCTCCAGCCCAATGCTGAGCCCGGCCTCCAGCTGGCCTTTCTCCACAGATTCGAGCCCGCTGCGGAACGCCTCTGTCATATAGCTGCCGCCCAAAAACGCCAGCCCGATCACGGCACAGCTTTCAGAGCTGATGACAACGCCCAGCTTCGGCAGGCCGAAATACAGAAAAAACAGCTGAACCAGCAGCGGCGTATTGCGCGAAAGCTCAATGTATACGCCGACGATCCGGCGCAGCACAGGTACTTTATAATATTGAATCAGGCTGCAGAACAGCCCAAGCAAAAACGAAAATAAAACGCCCCACAGCGCGATTCGCAGTGTCAGCAGCGCCGCCGTCTGATACATGGGCACATTTTGTCTGATAAACTCAAAATCCAAAATCTGATTCCTTCCTCATATGTCATATCAAATCTTTGAAAAAATATTTTGAGATACTTTTTCTATGATACGGCGTTCCCGGAAAAGGGTTCCATTTATATCGTAGTAATCATATATGAATTAATATGTTCTATATTACTACATCCTTACCGCCGTGTCAACCGTCTTCCAGAATTTTTATAAAGGCCGCAAAAAGCCGCGCGAAAGAGTCCCTGAAACAAGCGGACGGCAGCAAATGCCCCTCTTTCACGCAGCATCCGGTGTGCTTTGCTTACAGCTCGAACACCATGGGGGTATAGTGTGATTCCGACTTTTGGAATCCAAGGTATTCGTACAATTTCTTCCCCTGCACCGTTGCATGAAGATCGACATGGCACAGTTCTTTCCGCCGCGCATCCTCCAGCGCCATGGTAACCAGCTTCGCACCCAGACCCAGCTTGCGGTACTCAGGGCGAACATAAACGTTCATCAGCGTTCCAGTTTTGCCATTGATCGCAGACGGCCCCGCGAGCTTTTCCACAACCATCATCAGCACCGTACCGGCCAAACGCCCGTTTTCTTCAGCCACATAGGCAGTCAGATTCCCCCCCAGATGACGTTCCATGTAATCCGGCAGTTGTTTTCTGATCGCCGTTTCCTGTTCCTCCGTCAGAGTTCCCCAATCTTCTTTCAGGTATTCCATTCGCATTTCAATCAACTCCGCACTGTCGGAACGCTCTCCATTTCGGAATATCATCTTCATAATCCCCTTTCCCATCCCTGTGATAGCGAACGGCGCTGTTCAGAAACCGCGCCGATTGACACTACAGGTTTTTGGCTTTTCTATATTGATAAAAACCAGTATATCATACACTCAAGCGAAAAAAAAGAATCGCTTTTTTGTTTTGGCTTTTTACACAGATTGAGCCGGGGTGGAATTTGATTTTTGTTTTGTGCCATAATAGTCTGAAAAGGCCGTATCAGGCGGGAAAGGAACAATATCCATGTATTCAAGAAAATCAATCCAATGGAAAGCGCTGATCATAAGTATCATCATCAGCATGGGAACAGGATTCCTGGCCGGATTATTTACCAGAGACGGCATCGCGCTGTACCGAACCTTGAATCAGCCGCCTTTTGCTCCTCCCGGATGGATGTTCCCCGTGGTCTGGCCCATTCTATACGCGCTGATGGGAATTTCCGCCTATCTGGTCTTTGTTTCGGACAGCAAGTACAAAAAACCGGCGTTAATCCTATATGCTGTTCAGCTATTGATGAATTTTTTCTGGCCATTTCTATTTTTCCGCCTGCAGGCTTTCTTTTGGTCCGTTATTTGGATTTCGTGCCTGTGGTTTGTCATCGAGGCGATGATCTTCCTTTTCTTTGCCTGTCGAAAATCCGCGGGCTTTCTACAGATTCCTTACTTTCTCTGGGGCAGTTTGGCGGGCTATTTAACTCTTGGCGTATGGCTTTTGAACCGCTGACAAATTTCATAGGAAAACAAAAGTCGGAATCGCTTCAGAGTTAAAAAAAATCAGCATTTTATAAACAAAAAAGTTCACAAAAAAGAGTCTGAACGCAAACTACGTTTAGACTCTTTTTTGGCGTTAGTGGCGATTTTATCTCTTTGACTTCAGATGATCCTTCTTATTTAGAACATTCACCGATAACTTACCTGCGAGTTTGAACAGGGAATCCACTATCCCTTGCTCCGGCTTTATACCGCCGGCATTTTCTCCGATCTTTTTATAAAATTGGCATAAAAAATCATCCATCATTATGGTAACCTTTTTCAAGCATATTCACCTCACTCATTTTAACTGGACCCAAATCAGTCCCATGATATCATTTGTTTCTTCTACAATCAAGATAAATGGACTAAAACCGGTTCAATGTGGAGGGCATAATGATGAGCAATCAAAAGATCAAGCAGGATGAAATTCATATTGGCCGAAACATCAGAGAGCTCAGACTGAAAAAGAAGATCGGTCAAACAGAATTGGTTCGTCAACTTCAGCTTTCCAATGTAGAGATGACGCGGGAAACTCTCGTAAAAATCGAGCGAGGGATACAACATATCTACGCGACACAGCTTCGCAGAATTCGTGATGTACTCGGAACATCATACGACGAATTACTTAAATAGAAGGCTCACATACACACCGGAAAAACGAAAGAGCGTCGGCAAAAACCGACGCTCTTTTCAATGGAGTAACTGCCTATTTTATATATAAGCCTGTTGCCGAGTACAAAACAAAACGCACCCACAAACGTGAGTGCGCGACTTGTGTCCAGCTTCAAGCTGGTGGCTGGGCTGGATGGATTCGAACCATCGCAATGACGGAGTCAAAGTCCGTTGCCTTACCGCTTGGCTACAGCCCATTACAGACAAAAAATGGTAATAAGAACGAGGCAAAAATTTTCATCTTTGCCTCGCCTTTTTTAGTGGGGTGGAAGATGGGATTCGAACCCACGATCTCCAGTGCCACAAACTGGCGCTTTAACCAGCTAAGCTACATCCACCATATATGGCGCGCCAAAAGGGATTCGAACCCCTGGCCTACTGCTTAGAAGGCAGTTGCTCTATCCTGCTGAGCTATTGGCGCGAATGTCTTGGAGCGGGTGATGGGAATCGAACCCACACGACCAGCTTGGAAGGCTGGAGTTCTACCACTGAACTACACCCGCAATCAAAGCGACGTTATGAATTATAACACGCTCCAAGACAAATTGTCAAGATAAGCATCAAATTATTTGCAATTTTATTTCGTCATTTTCTTCCGTTACGGCAATTCCCGACAAGGACGAATCGCTGTGCTCCACAATCTCTGCAGTGATGCGGTCCTCTACCTTGCGGCGGATCAGATTACGCAGGTCGCGCGCGCCGCTCTTGCCGCCAACGGCATGCTCCGCCAGCCACTTCACGGCTTTTTCGTCGTAGGCAAACCGAATCCCGCGCTCCGTAAGGGCTGCGGTATATTCGCCGAGCATCAGGGCGGCGATCTTCCGGTAATCCTCCGCGTTCAGCGAGCGGAATACGATCACTTCATCCACACGGCTCAAAAATTCAGGCCGCAGGAATTCAGAAAGCGCTTTCATCGTTTTTTCGCGGCTCACGTCGGCGTCCGTCTTGGCAAAGCCGAGCGCGCCCTCGCGCTTTTCGCTGCCCGCGTTCGAGGTCATCACGATGATCGTGTTCTCGAAATTGACGGTGCGTCCCTGTGCGTCGGTGATCCGGCCTTCATCCAGAATCTGGAGCAGAATATTCATCACATCGGGATGCGCCTTTTCGATCTCGTCGAACAGCAGCACGGAATACGGGCGGCGGCGAACCTTCTCGGTCACCTGGCCTGCCTCGTCGTAGCCGACATAGCCGGGCGGCGAGCCGATGATGCGCGAAACGGAGTGCTTCTCCATAAACTCGGACATATCGAGCCGGATGAGCGTTTCAGGCGTATCGAACAGTTCTTTCGAAAGCACCTTGGCCAGCTCGGTCTTTCCCACGCCGGTCGGGCCGACGAAGATGAACGAGGCCGGGCGGCGGCGGGGGCTGATCTGCACCCTGCTGCGGCGGATGGCCGCGGCCACGGCGGAAACGGCTTCCTCCTGTCCAATCACCTTTTTGTTGAGGAGTTCCTCAAGCCCCGCAAGCTTTTTCAGCTCGCTTTCCTGCACGCGGCTGGCGGGAATTCCCGTCCACAGCTCGATCACATGGGCCAAATCCTCGACCCCGACATCCGCGCCGAGCGCTTCGGGCATCAACTGATGGGTCTTTTCTTCCAGACTGGCGATTTCGTAGCGCACCTGCGCCAGCTTTTCGTAGTCCGGGTCTACCCCGTCGGCGGTCAGGTCGGTTTCCTGCTGGCGCAGGGAATCCAGGCGGAACACGGCGGCATCGTAGTCCGCCATCTTCTGGTTGCGCAGCGCGGCGCTGGCGCACGCTTCATCCAGCAGATCGATCGCCTTGTCGGGCAAAAAGCGGTCGTTGATATATCGTTCGGAAAGGATCACCGCACGGCGGATGACATCATCCGGCACATGCACGCGGTGAAAGTCCTCGTAATAGCTCTTGATGCCCAGCAGAACCTGCGTCGTCTGCTCTACAGACGGCTCGCCGATCTTCACGGGCTGAAAGCGCCTTTCGAGCGCGCTGTCTTTTTCAATGTACTTGCGGTACTCGGTAAAGGTGGTCGCGCCGATCACCTGAATTTCGCCGCGGGAAAGAGCGGGCTTTAAAATATTGGCGGCATTCATGGAACCCTCGGCATCGCCGGTACCAACCAGATTATGCACCTCGTCGACGAATAGAATCACGTCGCCGTCGGCCTTGACCTCGTCCACCAGCCCCTTGATGCGGCTTTCGAACTGACCGCGGAACTGTGTTCCGGCCACCAGCGCGGTGAGGTCGAGCAGGTGGATTTCTTTCTTGCGCAGGCGGGCCGGCACATTGCCCTCCGCAATGCGAATGGCAAGTCCTTCCGCGATCGCGGTTTTGCCGACGCCGGGCTCGCCGATCAGACAGGGATTGTTCTTTGTCCTGCGGCACAGAATCTGAATCACGCGGGCAATCTCCTGGTCGCGGCCCACAATGCGGTCGATCTCGTGGTTTCTGGCCCGCTTCGTCAGATCGGTGCAGTACGTATCGATATTGCGGCGCTTCTTCTTGTTTTCGGGCTTTTTGTGCTCTGCGGTCTGAGTCGTTTCCCCGGTGGATTCCGGGGCGGCCTTATTGCCGCCGAACATGCTCTGAATGAGCGGGAACGTGGCCGCGCCGCCGGGCACAAAGCCATCGCCGTCACCGTCGCCATCACCGGAGGTCTCTGCCAGTCCGCCCATCATCTCGTCGAGCTGATCTTCCATGGTCTCCAACTGATCCTCTGTAATGCCCATCTGGTTCATCATGTCCTTTACAGGCTGAATCCCCATCTCTCTGGCACATTTGAGGCAATATCCTCTGGCATCCTTTGCGTCTGCACTGGAGGCAACAAACACAACGGCCGGGCGTTTTTTGCATCTTGAACAAATCATCTTGTGAATTCTTTCCTCCGCTGCCGCTACGGGTGATTTTGGAGGTGCTGCCCTGCGGCGAAATTGGGGCAAACCCGCACCGTCATCCCTGCTTGCGGGAAATGGTGCGTCTGGCCTTCAGCTCCAGGTCAACTATATCCTTGGGGTCCTCTGAGTGAAGCGTCGTCCAGAAAATCTTAAAATATCGAAGAAAGGCGTAAACCATCATTCCGACGGTTGCCGATAACAGCGTAATGGTAAGGTAAAAGTTTTCGTATTCAAAAAAGCCTTTCAGCACATAAATAACCGCAAACGAAACGTAAAACATCGTTGTGGCCACCTTGCCGTACCACTTTGCGGC
>JAEXDU010000068.1 GCA_023401495.1 Bacillota bacterium | reverse complement strand
CAATTTGCCGTCATCCAGAGGGAGCAGATCGGCATCCATACAGCCGTTTCGCTCAATTCCCAAGGATGCCATGCCGTCGCACAGCTGTGCGGGGCTCAGCTTTTTGACACGCTCGATGATTTCCTCCGGAATCGGCTCCGGCAGTTCATAATATTGATTGTTGCTCATTTCAATCCATCCTCCTCATTCTCTTTTACCAGCAGCTTGATTGCCTCGCGGTAGTCCAGATCGCCGCTGGGGTCTATTTTGTCGGCCCATTGCTGCGCCGCGAGTGCGTCGAGCTTTGCGACCGTCGCTTTCGACATGGACGCATCCACCTTCAGACTTTCCAGCGTGCTTACCACATCGCGCATTTCGGCGCTTCTGCGCTCAGCATGGATCATGGTGCGCGCGATAAACGTATTGGCCAGCTTTTCAACTGTTTTTCCGTTGATGGATTCACCGAGAGACTCTGCCAGAGTGCCCAGCACGCCGTACTTTTCCGCAGCCTCGAAAGATTCGAACATCAGCTGGGGCAGGCCCTTCATAACGACGCTTTTCAGCATTTTGATGGCGGACGCGCCCCCCGCCGGTGCGTCCAGCACGGTCAGCTTCATATTATAGGGGGCAAACGCATTATAAAACGATTGGGCGCCGTCCCCTGACAGAAACATCGGGACCTTGTGGCGGTTCCCCGGCACGGTACCCATAACCCCCGCATCACAAAACAACACACCCTGTGAGCGGGGAATTCTGTCGATCTCTTCCTCCACAGTAGGGGCCGCGGAATTCAGATCGACAAATATCTGGCCTGCCTTCAGCCGGGGAATGATCTCTTTCGCCACGGAAAGAGCCACCTTTGCGCTGTTCATCGACGCGATACAGGCTCCCTCGCTGCAAGCCTCCCCCAAACCGATCAGCGGGACCCCCGCCTCCTGCGCGCGCGATTGGATCAGTTCGCCCCGCTTTGGGTCTTCCGCGAACACATCGTATGCGGCCATGCTGTCAAATCCCTCCGACTTCAGGCCAAGCGCGATGTTGTACGAGGCTTCCCCGAAGCCGATAAATACCAGTTGATACTTCAAAATCATATCCCTCCTTCAAATTGTTCCAGTATCAATGAAGGATTAAAGCAATAAATGTGCCAACTTTATGCCTGGATGGTTTTATCGTACAAGCCCTCTCCATCGACATTGATCAAGAAACAGGATGAAACCCGGGCTTTGCACGAAAGGAAAAGAAACAAAAAAAATTCTGCGCTTTTATTCTTTCAGCGCAGAATTTTAAATATCTCATTTATTGCATTTCATTCTAAACGAATGGTTTGAAAGAATCTGCAGTATTTAGAAACAATATGCAACTTAATGAAAGTATCTTACCAACTCAAAATACCCCGGCTCCGATTCCTGTATTTTCTTGATTTTGCGCCAAAGAGTCGTTGTGCTGATTCCAAGCTGCCTGGCGGAACGCTCCCGGTTGCCCTTGTTTTCATGAAGAACGCTCCGAATCAGTTCGCGCTCTGTCATGGGTTCTTTTGCAACAGGGGCGCCGTATTGGGGAAGAATCTCTTCCCTCTGTGTGCGGGGTTTTGTCAGCACAGTGTGTTCCACAAGATCGGCCGTGATGGTGTCCGTATCGCATATCACGGCCAGCCTTTCCACAATATTGTTCAGCTGGCGAATATTCCCGCGCCACTGTTGCTTCATCAGCAAGTTCAGAGCTTCCTCCGTGATTTTCTTTGAAGGCAGCTTGGGATTTTTCAGAAAACAGCGCACCAACCCGGGAATATCTTCTCTGCGCTCATCGAGTGTGGGGAGCTGAAGCTCCAGAACACAAATGCGATAATAGAAGTCCTCCCGAAACAGACCGTTTTGCACCAGCTCTCGCAAATCCTTGTTGCTGGCCGCGATAATACGAACATCCACAGAGGTCACCCTGTCGTCCCCCAGACGGATCACCTTTCGCTCCTGAATCACCCGCAGAAGCTTCAGCTGCACATCGGGCGGCGTTTCGCTGATTTCGTCGAGAAAGATGGTCCCATTATGCGCCAATTCAAACATTCCGGCCTTTCCCTCGCACCGCGCGCCGGTAAACGCGCCCTTGACATAGCCGAACAGTTCACTTTCCAATACGCTGGCCGGCAGGGCGGCACAGTTTATGGCAACAAAAGGAGCCGACTTGCGCCTGCTCGCATTATGGATGCTCTGCGCGAAAAGCTCTTTCCCCGTACCGGTATCGCCCAGGATCAGGACAGTGCTGTCCACCGCGGCATATCGCTGTGCCAGGGATTTTGCGGCTCTTAGTGCAGGGCCGCTCCCAATGATATCGTCAAAGGTTTTATCCGAGATATGTCCACTCGTCAGAAGGCTATGCCGGATTTTCTGTTCCATTTTCTGGATTTCGTGCTGGTACTGCACCGTCACCGTCGCTCCGATTACGCTGTCCTTGATACATACGGGGGCGATATTCAGGATGAGAGAAGATTTGCGGGTGTTGATCAGCACATTCGACAGCGTTTCCCTGTGTTTCAGCGTCGAATCCAAAAAATCGCCTTTCAGAATTTTGTCGATCGGCTGCCCCGGTGAAAGCTCCGGAAGCATTCGATGCGCATTTTCGTTGATGTTGGTGACGATTCCCTCCTGATCCACGCTGAAGATGCCGTCTGAGGTGCAGTTCATGACGGCCTGGATCATTTCATGCTTGCGTTTCAGCTCATGATTTTTTCGCAAACGCTCATCCTCAATTTTCAGATGATACAGCGCCTCGTCGATTGCGTCATTTACCGCGTCTTCATCCGTTTCGGTCATGATATACTGAATCCCGCACTGAGTAACCAAATCGCGCAGGGAAATCCCGCCTATTGCTACCTCAATGCCCATTTGCGCCAGCTTTTCCATCTCTGCTCTGACATATTCTTCCTTGAGCTGAGCGTCTATAGGGCAGATCAAGGCGTTTTTGAGCAGCGGCTTACTCTTATTGAGAATCTTGAGAAAGGAATCTGAGGTTGCAAGAAAAGCGATTTTGTCCGATATTTTCAAGGCCTTCTGGTAGCCGATGTAGCAATCGAAAAAAGTGTGCTTTTCCTCAATCACAGGAATTTCCAGGTTGCTCCGCAGCATGCGCGCGGTGTTCCCGCGGCTTATGATGATCTTCGCGCCCTCCCCAATCATCTGTTTTGCAACGGGAATGGCGTTTTTCTGGGAGGCCTGAACAACAGGGCAGCTGAGTTTTCTCTCAGCAAGAACCTTCTTGAATTTTGATGTCATCGTACTGGAAGGGGAAACTACTGCAAATTCTACTCGCATCTGAATCCATCCTCATTGTTTGTATTTAAAATCGACACCGGCAAAAACACCCACAAGCGCATTGCATATCCAAGATTGCTTTTGCTTTTATCAAATTGACACCCATCAAACGACGATTCCATACTTACGAAGACGATAATAAAGACTTTGCCGGCTGATTTCCAAGGACTTCGCAGCATGTGTAATGTTGTTTCCGTAGTGTTCTAAAACTTGTTTTAGAAGCTTGGCCTCATAATCGCCGATGATATTTTCCAGCTTCGAATGGAAAACATCGATGTCAGGCTCTGAAGATACTGCAAATGGCTTTGAGGCGCTTTTTTCAATGATATAAGAAGGGAGACAGGATATATCAATGACACCTCCCTCCATTACATTCATCGCATAGTCGAGCACATGAAAGAGTTCACGTACATTTCCGGGCCATTGATAACTATAAAAGAGCTTTAAAACTTCCGGATCAACATAATCAATCGCTTTTGCAAACTGATATTTTTTTAAATGGATGTACCTCTCAATCAGCGGCTCTAAATCATCCAACCGCTCCCTGAGCGGAGGAATCTGAATTTGCACAGAGGACAATCTGTAAAACAGGTCTCTCCTCATCTTACCCTTTTCTACCAATAAATAAGGGTCCTCATTGCAAGCCGAAATCACACGTACATTCGCAATGAAATCTTTGTCCCCTCCTATTCTTCGAAATCGGCCTTCCTGAATAACACGAAGAATTTTAGACTGCATTGCCAGGCTCATGGAGTTCAATTCATCTAAAAACAATGTTCCTCCATTCGCTTCTTCAAATAACCCCGCTTTATTTTCACTGCCGGTAAATGCCCCTTTCGCTGTTCCAAACAGCGTGCTTTCAATCAGTGTATCCGGTAATGCGGCACAGTTAATCGCAACAAATTTCTTTTGGCTGCAGTCACTTTCACTGTGAATGCTTTGAGCAAACATTTCTTTGCCCGTTCCGGTTTCTCCGATTAAAAGAATATGTAAATTAAGGGAGGCGAATTTGCGGGCTAATTTTACCGCTGAACGCAAAGGAGCACTGTTCCCGATAATATGTTCAAAAGTATAGCCCAAAAGTTTCGCCGGAGGATGAGCGGCAGTGTATTCCGTTAAAGCCTTCAGGCTGGTTTCAAGCTCATTTTTTCGTTTTTGAATGGTTACAATATCACGTTCAAAAAGAACGGCTCCTTTGATCTCTCCATTTTGAGAAATGGGATATGCCGAATTGATAGTAGTTACCTCTCCGGCTGAACTGGTAGAAAACGTGTCTACTATGTTTTTGACAGGTGCGCCTTTTTTAAAGCAGGAAAAAGTGGCGCTTTTTTCCTCTCTTACATTCCACACCTCTAACATATGCTTCCCGATGATTTCCATCGAGTCGGGTATTGCGGAAATACGGCGGCTTTCCCGATTGCAGTAAAGCATGTATCCTTTTTTGTCATAGATCTGTATTCCTTCTGAAAACAGCTCCAATGCCTGTTCAAAGAAAATGCTTGTTTCATTTTTCAAGGAAAAAAGAGAAATGGTTATAGCGGGAGACAGCGAAAACCTTTCATACAGACAGACGTCGCTGTCCAGTGCAATTTCCCCACGTTCATTCAATAAAACATCCGATAAAATATTCCTTATTTGACTGTCCTTTTTCAGTGACCAGCCAGAATGGTACTTTTCTTTTAACGACGGATTGTTCCAAACAATCTCTTTTATCTCACGCATTTCTTCAATAACAAATGCAAAATCGAATAAACGCATCAATTTCTCCTTCTTCCCACCACTTACTTTCGTCTCTGTTTAGTTTATCACATCGACATCGTGAATGTAAAGAATATTGACATAGTGTAAAAAATCCTTACACTAACTAAGATGATATTTTACGATTCTGCCCTGTAACTATGGGTTTTTGACGTTGGCACAATAGTTGCTATTAACATCTGTGAAGGTCTTGATATGAAATAAGAAAGGAAAGGGTAATCCGTGGAAAAAATGATTCTTGGAAAAAAGGTCAAAATAGAAGACGTTATCCGTGTGGCTCGTGGATACGCACAGATAGAATTTTCTGATGAATATTGTGCCCGGGTGAACAAATGCCGGAGCTATGTGGAACAATTCAGCAAAGGAGGCCAGGCGATTTATGGTCTGACGACCGGATTGGGAGACAACTGCAGAAAATTCATACCGGAAAGAGATAGAGAAATCATTCAGAGAAATCATATTCTGTCCCATACCTGCTCCGTCGGTGAGCCAATTAATGAGGAGTGCACCCGCGCGCTCATGTTTATTATGTTGGTTCACTTTGGTTGTGGGCATACGGGAATCCGTCTTGAAGTGTTAGATTTGCTGCGGAATATGTTGAATCACAACATCATTCCAAGGGTGCCGGGGCACGGATCGGTTGGATATGTTTCTTTGGAAGCCCATATCGGAATGGTTCTGATCGGAGAAGGGAAAGCCTGGTATCAGGGCAAGCTTCTGGATGGAAAAAAAGCATTAGAAAGTGCGGGACTAAAACCAATCGTCTTGTCTTCAAAAGAAGGTCTCATTATCGTTTCCGGCACTACATCCGTAACAGCATTCACCTCTCTTGCCCTGTACGACGCGGTAACCCTTGCCAAAACAGAAGATATTGCAGCGTCGCTGAGCCTGGAGGTTCTGAAAGGTACGTTGATGTCAATGGACGAACGCGTTATGAAGGTTCGTCCCCACCCCGACCAGGAACGGACCGCCTCCAATATTCGCGCTATATTAAAAGATAGCGCAATCGTCGAAAAATATAAGGGGCACCGTGTGCAAGATGCGTTTTCTCTGCGCTGTATTCCACAGCTTCATGGCGCTGTAAAAAAATTCATCAAAGACGGACTTGATGTTTTAGAAATTGAACTTAACTCAGCTGTAGATAATCCATTATTATTGGAACAGGAAGATGGCTCCCCCATTGCAATATCGGGAGGTAATTTTGACGGTACTTATGTAGGAATGACCGCTGATGTTTTAACCATCTCCATTACCGATTTATGCAAAATGTCAGCCTGTCGTATTGACCGTATGCTGAATCGCCTGGTGAGTGAGCTGCCGGCTTTTTTAAATAAAAGCGCTGATTACAATAATGGCCTGATGTTAATTCAATACACTGCCGCAGGTCTGATGGGGGAACTTAGAATTTTATCTCATCCCTCGGTTGTTGATAATTTGCCCACCTGTGCCAATCAGGAAGACTATGTCAGCATGGGCTATAACGCGGCAAAAAAAGCGTACGACGGCATTCAACTGGCGAAATACATTTGTGCCATTGAATTAATCTGCGGTGCGCAGGCCCTGGACTGCTATGAGAACATCGAATCCGCTTCCGGAACGAAGGCCGTTTATCATCTGGTCAGAGAGGTTGTTCCGGTAATGGAATGTGATTTCCCTCTGGAGCCTTATATTGAAATGGTGACAAAGCAAATTATCGATGGTGATTATATTAGAAATGTAGAAGAAAAGATTGGAAAAATACTATTTTAACGAAAGCCATTGGTTTAGAAGACAAGCCGTACCTCTAAAAGGTGGATTTCAAGTTGGAACATACCGGTCAGAATGCATGGCCCAAGATTGCATTGTATCTGAAAGAACGACAAAAAGGAGGGAGAAACTTCTGATCCTACAAAAAATTTCTTTATTAAAAGGAGGGAATATCGTATCAATCCGTTTTAGCAACCCAATATACGATATGGGGGAATTAATATGAAAACGAAAATGAAAATTCAACTGAAGCCATGGGTGTTTTGGCCGACTTTTATCGTTTTGGTTATTGCAACAATTTTCAGCCTGGTCAATCTGGAAACCTTTTCTTCCACAATTTCAGAGGTTACCGTATGGTCAATGGGGCTTTTCGGGGCAGGATATGAAGTTCTTACTCTGATCATGCTCTTTGTCTGTGGCGCTGTTTGCATTTTACCTTTTGGCAGAGTTAAAATCGGCGGTTCAAAAGCGAAACCGCTGTTGAAGCCTTTTTCCTGGTTTGCTGTCAGTTTAGCCGCCACCGTAGCAACCGCGCTCCTGTTTTGGGCTGCTCTGGAACCTATGAAGCATCTGACCCAGCCTCCGGCTTCTCTGGGCCTTGAGCCAAACTCACCCGAATCTGCGGTTTTTGCCCTTTCCACCATATTTCTGCACTGGGGCTTTTCTCCTTATGCCATTTATGGCGTACCTGTTGTCATGTTCGCTTTTGCTTACTACAATATGAAAAAACCCTTTACAATATCGTCCATGCTTGCACCTATCCTTGGTAAAAAGACAGAGGGTACTATTGGTACTGCAGTGGATTCCGTTACTGTTTTAGCCATGGTTTTGGGAGTTGCCACCTCACTTGGTACTGGTACACTGTTGGTTACCGGAGGACTGAACTTTGTCTGGGGTGTTCCCAGTAATATGTTTGTATGGCTGATTGTCATGGCTGCGATCGTGGTGGCTTTTGTTATTTCCGCTATTACCGGCCTGTCGAATGGTGTGAAGAAGCTGGCTGAAATTAACCTATGGGTGTTCTTTTTCTTTCTCGCATGGGTCATTCTGTTTGGACCGTCGCTCTTCAATATTAATCTGGGGGTAGAGTCCTTTGCCCACCTGCTGGACAACTTCTTTTCCAAAAGCCTGTTTAACGGAGTGGTAAACGGAGATGAGTGGCCGATTTGGTGGACCATTTGGTATTTCGCCGCCTTTATGGCCTGGGCGCTCACCAGCGCTGTATTTTTGGGCAGAATTTCCTATGGATATTCTGTCCGGGCGGTAATCACTGTCAACGTATGGCTTGCCGGTCTTTTTAATATGATCTGGTTCACATTTTTCAGCGGCAGCGCCATTCATATGGAACTTTTCGAGAAAGTCGGACTGGGGGATATCATGATTAACAAGGGGAATGAGATGGTTAATTATGCTTTCTTTAATCATTTTCCTCTTGGTACTCTGATC
>JAEXDU010000004.1 GCA_023401495.1 Bacillota bacterium | reverse complement strand
AAGAGGACAGGCACAGAACCGCCATGATCTCGGAAGCGACGGTGATGTCGTAGCTGTCTTCACGGGTGACGCCGTTGGTGCGCGGGCCAAGGCCGTCCACAATGCTGCGTAGCTGGCGGTCGTTCATATCGACGACGCGCTTCCAGGTGATGCGCTTGGGATCGATGCGCAGCTCGTTGCCCTGATAAATGTGGTTGTCAATCAGAGCGGCAAGCAGGTTGTTCGCCGCGCCGATCGCGTGGAAGTCGCCTGTAAAGTGCAGGTTGATTTCTTCCATCGGGACGACCTGGGCATATCCGCCGCCGGCCGCGCCGCCCTTTACGCCGAATACCGGGCCGAGGGAGGGTTCACGCAGAGCGACAATCGCCTTTTTGCCGATGTGGCGCAGGCCGTCGGTCAGGCCGACGCTAGTGGTGGTCTTTCCCTCACCCGCAGGGGTCGGATTGATCGCCGTGACCAGAATCAGTTTGCCGTTCGGTTTGTCCGCCAGATCGCCCAGAAGCTTATAGTCTACCTTTGCCTTATTCCGTCCGTACATTTCCAGGTATTTCTCGTCGATACCCGCGATCTTCGCGATGTCTCGAATGTCTTTTGCTTCGTACTGCTGTGCAATTTCAATATCACTTTTGAATGACATACCGTTCACCTCTCGGAATATTTTATTTTCTCTTGCGATCAGTGACCTGTGGGGCTATCGGTTGTAATACATTGCCTCAAACTCCTCGCGGATATTGGGGGAAACCCACTCGCTGGAGAACATGGGATGAGAGGTGGCGATTTTGTGGATTTCCTCTTTGATTTCCGCCAATACCGCAGGGTTATTTTTGTTGTTTAAGGTGCGCCCGAGCAGATGGCCGATATGCTTCATCTCCTCTTCCTTGGCGCCCCGGGTCGTCATGGTGGGGCTGCCGATGCGCAGGCCGCTGCCAAGACTCGGGGGAAGCGTATCGTAGGGGATCATATTTTTGTTGGCGACGATTCCCACGCTGCTCAGCAAATCTTCCGCTTCCTGACCGTTTGCGATCACCGGGGTAACGTCCAGCATCACCATGTGAGTATCGGTTCCGCCGGTAATGATGCGCATGCCTTCCTCCTGGCAGCCCTGCGCCAAAGCCTTGGCGTTCGCGCAGACCTGATGGGCGTATGTCTTGAATTCGGGCTGAAGCAGCTCGAGGAACAGGACGCCGCGGGCGGCCAGCATATCGCCTTTGGGGCCGCCCTGCAGTCTGGGGAACACACCGCGGTCAAGCTTGGCCGCGAGTTCTTCTTTGCAAAGAATCACGCCGCATCCGCGCGGGCCGCGCAGCGTTTTCTGGGTGGACATCGTAACAACATCGGCATAAGGCACCGGGCTGGGAATCGCGCCACCCGCGATCAGGCCGCAGTCATGCGCGCAGTCGACCCAGAAATAAGCGCCGACCTCATCGCAAATCTCACGGAACGCTTTGTAATCAATCGCACGGGGATAAGAGGAAGCGCCGGTCACGATCAGCTTGGGTTTGTTTTCGAGGGCCATCCGGCGCACCTGATCCATATCGATCATTCCGGTTTCCTTATCGACGCCATAGTGCAGAGCGTTGAAATTGCGGCCACTGTAATGGAATTTCGCGCCGTGGCTCAAATGGCCGCCATTGTCCAGCGTCAGGCCCAGGAAGGTATCGCCGGGATTCAGCAGTCCGGTCAGAACCGCCATATTCGCGATGGTTGCGTTACCGGACTGGATGTTGGCATGCTCCGCGCCAAAAACCTTTTTCACACGTTCAATGGCCAGAATCTCTGCCTGATCGGAAAGCTGGCATCCGCCGACAAATCGTTTTCCGGGGTAGCCCTCCGTATTCTTGTTTGTAAAGACGGAACCTTCCAGACAAGAGGCCAGGGGTGAAACCACATTTTCAGAGGCAATCAGACTGAGTGTTTCGAATTGACGCTTTTCCTCGCGATGGAGCAGGTCGGCCATTTCGGGGTCAAACATGTCGAGAAGCTTAATTGCGTCCTGTTTGGTGGGGATAGACATAGAGAAAAACTCCTTTCAAAATAAAAAATGTTGGATATTGGGAAATGATCGGTAAAAAAACAAAAAGGAAGATCACATCTGAATAAAAATTCAAATCTGATCTTCCTTAAATCGAGTACCCAAGGTTTTTGGTCACCCTTTAAAAAAGAGACTATTTAATTTTGATATTTCCTGAAACGAAACTTAAGACTCTTTCATTGACATCTGGTAACGGTTCTGCGCGTCACGCAAAGCAACAATTAACGCTTTTTGAGAAAGCGCCAAAAAGCGTTTCTGGATGGTCTCAACCATTTCGTCCATATCTGTAATGATGTTTTTGCCAATCAGAAGCTGACGGACAAACTCAATGGTTTCAGCCATCACCATATTACAGCTGAGACTGATGATATTATCGCTGTGCGTGTCTATAATCAGACTCAAAGAAAACGTTCCGTACATTGCGTTGATCGCATCCGTTTTACCGATTTGCGCAACGCCGGTTACAAAGACGGAAGACTTCGGATAATACATCTGCTTTGTTTTCTCCTCATCTGTTTTGAAGGGCTTACGAAAAGAGTGCTTGTTCCTAAAATTCTAAGCAAGAATGAATCAGCGGCAAATTTTATTGTGCGCTTCACTTATCACAGTTCCAAGAGGATATCTTAGAACCAATAAGCTTAATTCGCGCTTATTCTAGCATGGCAAACTAAAAATGTCAATATGAATCAAAATGGAAACAAGAATTGCAAGTAATTAGACATTTAGCAAAGATATGTCAAAGTCTGCGCCCTGATTGAGCTGCGAGGGTACAGACTTCTTCTTGGTTTGTATTCCTTTCTTTACATCAGGACAAATAAGTCAAGTAAGGGGCTTCCGTCTTGCGGTATGGATGAACTGAGTCAATCTATCTATTTCTGGCAAAAGGTAGATTCAAATACATGCGTGCCTATCGTAAGCAAAAGTATCATATGTTTTATATTTTTACCTGTTTCTCTATGGTTTTTTTAGATTCTCCAAAAACAAAAAACCGCATTAGACAATCTAGAGCAGCTGTCTAATGCGGTTTTTTCTATGATTAGAGTGGAATTATAGGACTTGGGAAAAGTCAGTAATATTACTCGCGATTTGCAAACAATCGCAAGTAATATTTACGCTGGATTATGCAAAGATGAGTTAGCTGTGGAATGGTAAGGATTCCAACTGGAAATAAATAATTGATTCACACAGTTTGCCATAGAGATATCATCTAACTCCATAAATTTCTTGGCATTCATTTCTATTGGATCTGTTGCTTTAAAAAGAAGATCGTTCTCATCACAATCTTCAATGATAAACCCCAAATCCTCTCGATGAATATATTGATCTTTTAAATAATCCCCAATATATTCATATTTTGTTGTTTCTAAATATACCCTATCTATCTCCTGATAAATTCTTGCAGAAACAATTTGATGATCAATATTATCGCCATATTTATTTATTAACTGAGGTAATATTTCAATAGATTCATAATGATCAGTTGGTCTATAATATGGATTTTCTTTCATAATAGATATTAGTTCAATCGCAAAATCCAGTTGAACTTTAAAAAATTCTCGTTTTGAATTTACCCTAAATTGTGATAACCTGTTATGTATCGCCTTTTCAAACTCTTCATAATGATTGACATATGCTTCATATGCCACAGTAAATGGAGTAGGAACCGCCGTATTAGACGAAAGTTGCTTTGCTCTTAACGTAGCCCCAAACGTTGTACTTCCGATTTTAATCAGCCCGATGTATGACCTATTTACTAAAATATATATATATCCTTCGCCCATTGGGTATCCACCTCACCTTATTTTATATAGACAAACATACCACAAAATACAAAAGAAGTCGATTGTATAACCAATCGACTTCTTTTGTATTTTGGTCGAGGTGACAGGATTTGAACCTGCGACTTCTACGTCCCGAACGTAGCGCTCTACCAAGCTGAGCCACACCTCGAAAAAGCTAGCCTCGGTTTCCCGAGGCTATATGGCTGCGGAACTAGGATTTGAACCCAGACAAACAGAGTCAGAGTCTGTCGTGCTACCATTACACAATTCCGCATCAATATTTAATTGCCAGAAGCAACGTCATTTATTATAGCAAAATTCCAACGAATGTCAATAGGTTTCTAAAAAAAATCTACTGAAAATTTGAATGTTTTTGAATTTTATCCAACAGAAAAAAGGAATTCTGTCGTTTCCGCGACAAAGCAATGTAGGCACTGGGCAAAGCAGAAATGATTGCCCGCCATATCCCGCCGGGTACGCTGTTAGCATACCCGGCAAGGCCTGTACTCATTCGGCGGAAGTTCCAATTTTACCGGGTGCGGACTCCCGGGTTTTACAGGATCAAAATCTGATTATCCTTCTTTGGGCGAGGTCAGCACGGCCTCCGCGCTCCGGATTCCGTCTACTGCCGCGGATACGATGCCGCCCGCGTAACCGGCGCCCTCCCCGCAGGGATACAGCCCGCCGAGAGTGACCGACTGGCCGTCGGCCCCACGTGTCAGCCGTACCGGGGAAGAGCTGCGGGTTTCCACGCCCGTCAAAACCGCATCCGGATGGGCAAAGCCGCGCAGCCTGCGGTCCATCAGCAAAATTCCCTGCCGCATCGATTCTACCACGTAAGGCGGCAGGCAGCCCGCTAAATCCGCCGGGACTACGCCGGGCTGGTAGCTTGGGGCCGTACCGAACGAATCCGATGCTTTGCCTTTGAGGAAATCACCGACGCGCTGGGCAGGGGCACGGTAATCCCCGCCGCCCAGATGAAACGCCGCCTCTTCCCATCTTCTCTGGAACCACATGCCCGCGAGCGGATGCGTGCTTTCAAAATCTGCGGAGGATACGCCGACGAGCAGGGCGGAGTTTGCATTCTTTTCGTCACGCGCCCAGCGGCTCATTCCGTTCGTTACCAGCCGCCCGGGCTCCGAGGCGGCAGCGACGACCTGACCGCCGGGGCACATGCAGAAGGTGTACACACCCCGGCCGTTTTCCAGATGCACCGCAAGCTTGTAATCCGCCGCTCCCAACGCGGGATGCTCCGCAAACGCTCCGTACTGCGCGCGATTGATGGCCGCCTGCGGATGCTCGATGCGTGCGCCGATGGAAAAGGGTTTCTGCTCCATCGCCACACCCTGCTCCAGCAGACCTTCAAAGGTATCGCGTGCGCTGTGGCCGATCGCCAGAATCACATGGTGTGTGTCCAACTGCTGGCGCTCTCCATCATGCTCTACGATGACACCATTTACTCTGCCCTGCACCGATACGATTTCGGTCAGCTTTGTTTCAAACCGGATTTCTCCGCCCATCTCTATGATCTGCCCGCGGATATTCTTCACGATCCCCGGCAGCAAATCGGTACCGACATGCGGTTTTGCGTCATACAGAATCTCTTCCGGCGCGCCGGCCTTGACCAGCTCTTCGAACACCTTGCCTGCACGGCCGTCTTTGGTACCGGTATTCAGCTTTCCGTCCGAGAAGGTTCCGGCGCCGCCCTCACCAAACTGCACATTCGTTTCGGGATTCAGAGCGCCGCCTTTCCAGAAGGCATCCACCTGCTGTGTGCGCTTGTCCGCATCCGCTCCGCGCTCGATCACAATGGGGCGCTGCCCTGCCTGCGCCAGAATCAGCGCGGCGAACATCCCCGCAGGCCCAAAGCCCACGACGACCGGCCGTTTGCCCAGTCTGCGGCAGGGCGGCAGCTCATAGCTGTACGGCTGAAAGCGGGAAATCTTCGCACAGCCGCACCGGGACAAAACCGTTTCTTCCCCGCTTTCCAGCGTTACGCCAACGGTATATTGAAAGTGAACATCCTGCTTTTTTCGGGCGTCCACCGATTTTTTTAAAATGGTCAGGGAACGGATCTGCTGCTCCGGCAGGGAAAGCCGGGCCGCCGCCTGCCGCAGAAGCTCTCCCTCCTCCGCGGAAAGGGGCAGGGCGATCTCTGAAATTCGAATCATGCGTTTTCCTCCTTTGCCGCCATAGCGGCACTTCTGCCGGCTGCCATGCCGCTGATCCACGCCCAGTGCAGATTAAAACCGCCGCAGTCTCCATCCACATTCAGCTGTTCCCCGGCCAGATAAACGCCGGAGCTGATGCGCGACTCCATCGACGGCAAAAACAGCTCCCCGAGCGGCACTCCGCCCGCAGTCACCTGCGCGTGCTGCCAGAGCAGCGTGCCTGTAACCGGAAAGGCCCAGCCCTTGAGCACACTGGCCACTGTTTTCACCCATGGGCCGCCGAGACTGCCTGCCGGTTCGCCTGCTTTTTCGGAAAGGGCGGACGCCATCACCTGCTGGCCCACGCGCTTGGGCAGCACGCCAAACAGCAAATCCCTTGCCGCAAGCTGCGGATAAATGGACGCCAGACAGCGCAGCAGCTCACAGACCTGCTGAAAGGAGGATTCCGGCAAAAGGTCCACCGCAATCTGCGCATTTTTACAGGGCTTGCCCTGAACGGTTTTGGACGCGGCATACTCCGCCGCCAATCGCGACAGCTGGAACACGCAGACACCGGACAAGCCGCGTTCCGTAAACTGGATTTCTCCTTCTTCCTGCCGCACTGCATGCCCGTCCGCCAAAAAGCGGACGGCGCCTGAACAGCGCACGCCCTTGAGCGCCCGGACCATCGCCTGCGGCACTGTCACCTGCACCAGCGCGGGGAGCAGCACAGTCTGGCTGTGGCCGAGCTGGCGGGCCAGAGAAATTCCATGATCCGAGCTGATCTGCGGCGAGGCCTTGCCGCCCTGCGCCAGAATCAGACGGCTTGCCAAAAGCGCTCTGCCATCCTCAAGGCTCAGCAAATATCCGCTTTTTTGCCGTTTTACCTGAACCACCGCGGCACCGCACAGCTCTTCCCCTCCCTGCTTTTGAAAGAACAAGCGCAGTGCGTCCAGTACAGCGGAGGCCTGCCCGTTTTGCGGGTATACCCGGCCCTGCTCCTCTTCCCGGCAGAAAAGGCCCATCGCTTCAAATTGCTGCAATACCTCCGCGGGCGAAATGGATTCAAACACCTCTCTGGCCAGCGGCGCATCGCCGTGATACACCGGCCAGGCCGCCGACAGATTGGTGATATTGCACCTGCCGTTCCCGGTGGCCAGCAGTTTTTTCCCCACACGCGGGGCCGCCTCCAACAGGGCTACCTTCCCGCTGCCAAGCAGTTTTGCCGCCTCGCCGGCGGCCATCAGCCCTGCCGCACCGCCGCCGACAACCGCAACCTCATATTTTGCTGTAATGTCCATACTGCCTCCCTGTGTTATGGCCTGACGGCCCGCAGTCCATCTAATTCTGATAAAACGAGCTGTTCTTGATTTGCATTTTTTGCTTTTCCTCTGTTGTGCCGAAGTAAGGGACATGTTATAATAATATCAATAACCTTACGCCGCATCCCAAAGCACAGCTTTGGGCGGCTGAGAGAGCATTAAAGCATGATCACATTGTTCGGGAAATTGCTCTCATGACTGAAAATGGCCTTGACTGCCATCATGCTATCAAATAAAAACAGATCCCATATACCGGAATCGCGCAGAGGTGAAAGCAGAATGTCGGAAATGGAGAATCCCCAGCAGCTGATGCAATTTCTTCAGCAATTTGAAAAGATGTACAATCTGGTCCGTGTGGTTGACCCATTGGCAAAGCGGGTGATTTCTATCACCGGCTGCAGTGCAGAAATGATTGAGGATTCCATCTGCTACGAGTTCTGGGAAAAAAACAGCCATTGCGCCAACTGCGTTTCGATGCGCGCCGCCAACGAAAACGATACGTTCGTCAAGATTGAATACAATCGGGATAAAATTTTTATGGTGATGGCCACGCCGGTCATTCTGAGCGGCCGCACTTATATTGTGGAGATGCTGAAGGATGTTTCCGAGACCGGTATTGTGCCCGACTTGAAGGGCAAAAGCGTTGAGGAAATCAACCAGATCATTGAGAGCCTGAACCAGGCCGCCATTACCGACGAGCTCACCCAGGTGTATAACCGGCGCTTTATCAATGAAAAGCTGCCGATCGATTTATATGCCGTTGTTCTGAACGGCAGCGTTCTTTCCGCGATCCTGATCGACATTGATGATTTCAAACAGATCAACGATACCTACGGCCACAGCATGGGCGACCGCGTGCTGCAAAAGGTAGCGAGGATTTTGAAAAACAATATCCAACGCAAGGGTGACTGGGTCGCGCGGTACGGCGGTGACGAATTCCTGGTGGTACTGCCGGATGCCGACCTGAAAAACGCCAGGAAAATTGCAGAGCGGATTCGGCAGCAGATTGAGCAGGAAACGTTTGAACTTCGCGGCTGCACCGTTTCTACGACGATCAGCTGCGGCGTCTCCAGCGCCAACCCGGAGGATGGTTCCTCCGCCGTCGACTTTTTCGACCGCCTGGATCAAAAGCTGTACCAGGGCAAACACCGCGGCAAAAATTCCATCTCGAGCTGAAGAATCCTTTTATCATACTTTGCGGATTCTGCGGCCTTATTCATCGTACCGTTCGCTTCTTCCGCCGCCAAAGGCGAAAACGAAGTCTCTATATTACAAATTTGGAAAAGGGCAGAAAGCTTTCCGGCTTTCTGCCCTTTCGGCATTACGGAATCATTCGCCGCGCATCCGCCGCAGCAAAGCGCCGGGTTTGACGGGATGCTCGGTTTTGGCCAAAACCCGCATGGTCGCATGAGGAGCCGCGTCGATCGGCGTCATTTCCGCGTCGTACAGCTCGTCGAGCGTGAGCAGATACGGCTGCGCGCCGGGTTCCAGCACATCCACCGTATCCCCGCGGAAAAAGCGGTTGCGCTGCGACAAAGTCGCCACGCCGTTCTCCCAGCCTTCGCAGACAGCCGCGACCTCGTAATCGCGCACATAGCCGCCATTCTGGTATACCTGCCCCGGCGTGCCGAAATAAAAGCCGGTGCTGTATTCACGGTGGCTGATTTTGTTCAGCTCTTCGGGAATCCATTCCGGCAGCGGCTCGCCGGGATGCTGCTCGCAGAAATTGATCGCGCTGCGGTACGCGTTGACCGTGACCGCCACGTAATAGGCCGATTTGGCCCGACCCTCGATTTTCAGGCTGCTGATTCCCGCCTTTTGAAGCTCAGGAATATGGCGGATCATGCACATGTCGCGGGAATTGAGGATATAAGTCCCCCGATCATCCTCTTCAATGGGGAAATACTCACCGGGGCGTTTTTCTTCCACAAGGCGGTACGACCAGCGGCACGGCTGCGCGCAGTCGCCGCGGTTGGCGTCCCGGCCGGTCAGGTAGTTCGACAGCAGACATCGGCCGGAGAAAGACACGCACATCGAGCCGTGCACAAACGCTTCCAGCTCCAGTTCGGGCGGCGTTTTGGCGCGAATCTGCGCGATCTCGTCCATACTCAGCTCTCTGGCCAGCACCACGCGCGACGCGCCCATCTCATAAAAGACACGCGCAGTCTCGTGGTTGACGACCCCCGCCTGGGTGGATACGTGAAGCTCCACGTCCGGCGCATATTTCTGCGCCAGCTTCATCACACCGAGATCGGCGACGATCAATGCGTCCACCCCTACCTGCTGGGCATAGAGCAGCAAATCGGGCAGGCGTTCGAGCTCATCCACACGGGGCAGCGTGTTGCAGGTCATGTGAACCCGGGTACCGTTCTGGTGGGCGGCCCGAACGGCTGCCGCCAGCTCTTCCGGTGAGAAATTGGCCGGGCCGGCTCTCATTCCGAACTCCTTTGCTGCCAGATAAACCGCATCCGCCCCAAAGGCCAGAGCGGCCTGAAGCCGTTCAAAATCTCCCGCCGGAGCCAATAGTTCCATCTTCACTGAGTCAGACCCGCCTTTTTCAAGTTTTTCTGATGCTGCTCCGCTGTCTTGGCATAATAGGCCTTGCCGTCTGCAGAGTGGCAGAAGTAATAATAATCTGTTTTCGCCGGATTCAGCGCCGCATCAATCGCTGCACTGCCGGGATTTGCGATCGGCCCCGGGGGCAGCCCGACAATGTTATAGGTATTGTACCGGCTGCTGTACGTATCCCGCTGCGCCTCGGGCACCTGTGCCTTTGTGCGGTAGGGATAGTAAATGGTAGAGTCGCACCCGAGCTGCTGCGTGCCGGTCGCCACGCCGTTTTTCAGGCGGTTGTGCAGAACGGAGGAAACCTGATACATATCCTCTTCGTCTGCGGATTCCTCCTGAATGATGGAAGCAAGGTTCAGCACCTGATCGAGCGTCATTCCCTGCTCCTCCGCCTTCTCACGCACATCGGCGGTCAGCTTTTTGCTCGTGTTATTGATCATCTTGCCCAGGGCCTGCTTCGGGTCCTCGTCCTTATAGAATTCATAGGTGTCGGGGAACAGATAGCCCTCCAGCAGATAATAACGATCATTGTCGTTGCCGATTGTCTTGATCAGGTCGTAGTTATTAAAGTCCTGAGAATTGGCATATTTTAAAATATCCTGTGCGGAACAGACGCCGTTTTTCTCCATCAGGGCGGCGACCTCCTGCACATTCAGGCCTTCCTGGAACAAAACCTTCACAATATCGGTACGGTTGTTGTTCGTTTGAAGGTAATTGATGATCGCCTCATAGTCCATATCTGTTGTCAGCTCGTACGTGCCGTGCAGATAGGAACCGTTTGCGCGCGTGATGGTGGAATACAGCTGGAAAAAGCCCGGCTGTTCGATCACGCCGCCGCGGTACAGCACCTTGGCGATTTCACCGACGCTTGCGCCTTTCGGAATCTCGACGGTCACTGAGGATTCCGGTTTCTGGTACGCGAGCATATCCGCCATTCCGGTCACCAGATATTGGCCGGTTCCAATCCCGAGGATAAGGATCATCGACATCCAGATCATGCGGAAAAAGCGCCGGTTTCTGCGGCCCTTTTCGCGGCTTCTTTCCCGCAGGGCACGCTCTTCGGCTTTTTGGGCGCGGCGCTCCGACTCCGCCATCGCCTTGCGCGTCTGGGGGCTACTGTAGCTGTGCAGCATATCCGGCTCACCGGCCGACCTTGGCTCCTGCGAAACGGACTGATTTATATCATCGTTGTCATTGATTTCGACCCTGAAATGCTGGGCCCGGTTCTGCCGCTGATCCTCCTGGCCGCGGGTTCGCCGCTGATTGTCGTCGTCGCGCATGACAGACCCCCTATCTTGCTTTCTTCGATGTCCTGCGGACATACTTTTCCGTTACCAACAGATCGACTGACCTGTCGTAATAGCCGTGCGGCAGATTCCACTGAACACAGAAGGAATAGCACACGCCCACCGTAAACCCGCCAAAGCGGGACAAAAAGCGGTCGTAATAGCCGCCGCCATACCCAAGCCGAAAACCCTGCACGTCAAAGCTGAAGCCGGGTACCAGGCAAAAGCCGCGGGACTCGTCTTCCACCCTTTCACAACGCTGCACAATCGGCTCCATCACGCCGAACGACGCGCGCTCCAGGTCCTGCCAGGAGCGAATGTAATAGAATTCCATGTCGCGGGTTCCCGGAATGCACCGGGGAACAGCAACCCGCTTCTGATTTGCCCAGGCCGCCTGCACAATGGCAAGGGTATCTACCTCCAGCTCTTTGCTGATATAGGTAAATACCGTATCGGCCTGACTGTATTCCCGCAAAGACAGCAGCCGGGACTGGATTTCGGAATCCAGCCTCAGCTTTTCTTCCTCCGACAGATCTTCTCTGAGCCTGCGATATTTGCCCCGCAGACCTGTCTTTACCTCTTTGATGTTCTTCACTGGCATTGCATCAAATTCCTCAGCTTTTCCGCGGCTTCTTTGTCCGCCAAAAGATCAGTGAGCTGCAGCGCAAACGCCATCGCAGCCATCGGGCCGCGGCCCGTAATGATTTTTCCGTCCACAGTGACAAGCTCACCGGTATATTCCGCGCCGGTAATTTCAGAAACAAATCCGTCGCTGACCGTGGCGCGCCTGCCCTTTAACAGCCCCATGTGCCCCAGAATCGACGGAGCCGCGCAGATGGCCGCCACATAAGCGCCATGCTCATAGCAGTGCATCACCGTATCCTTTACCACCTGTGACTGCTCCAGATTCGGTGTTCCCGGCAGTCCGCCCGGCAGAACCACCATCTGAAGGCCCTCCAGAGAGATTTCGCTTTCCTCCAGATCAGCTATGACAGGGATTTGATGGGCACCCATGATTTGCTTGCCGCCGACCCCCACTGTCTGAATCGGCACATTGGCGCGCCGAAGCAGATCAACGGCCGTTAAAGCCTCAATCTCTTCAAATCCATTCGCCAAAAATACGTACGTCATTCCAGTCACATCCCCTTTTTCAGTTAATCCAGCGTCAGCCCCAAATAGGCCTTGCCGTTATGTTCCACCGGCCGAAGCGGCCGGAGCATACCAAACCGCCGAACCTCGCCCCTGTTCGGGAACAGCGCTCCGTTTTCCGGCAGGCGCAGGTGATAGCTTTGCGCCGGCATTTCGGCAATCAACTGCCCGAAAAGCGCCGGGAGAGCCGCTTCATCCGCCATCAGCTCGGTCACCTCGCAGGAGCCGTCCTCCAGCAGGCGGCAGAAAGCGTAAGCCGCATCCTCGCCCGACTGCACGGCGATCAGCTTGCCGCCGTACTGGCGGTTGAAGCCCTGCGCAAAGCAGAGCGAGCGTTCATCCCACAAAACGGAACCCCAAAGGGAAGAAAGCTGCTCTTCCCGGATTTGTTTCATCTTCGAATAGCCCAAAACCACCTGCCCGCGCTGCGCCCCCGCGGAAAGCTGCGAAAGCTCTTCCGCCGAAATGGTGACAAAACGGGTAAAAAAGGCTTCTTCGTAGCCATAATTCGCGTAGTAATCATACAGCGCATCGCTCGACGGCAGCAGGCACGAAAAGTGCTCGCCCCGTTTCAGGCCCAAATGTGCCGCGGCCCGCAGCAGCGCCCCCATGCAGCCCTGCTTACGGTATTCCGGCAGAGTGGAGGCAGCGTAGATATAGTGGCCGCGCACCTCACCACCCGGCTGCACCATGCGCACCGGCAGCATATGCACCATCGCAGCCGCCCTGCCGTCTACTTCGTAGACCAGACAGGTACGCGGCTGAAAGGCATTATTGAAAAAATAGGCAACGGGCCGCTTGGGGTCCCCAAAGCAAACCTGCCATATCGTTTCGAGCTCCGGCTGCATGCCCCAGCGGGCCAGCCTGATGATTCTGCCGCTCATTATTCCGTTCCCTTCAGTACCGCACGGTACTTCTCCAGTATGATCGCGGGGTGGTAAGACAGCTTTGCTTTGCGCAGGCCCTCCAGCCCCAAATCCTCTTCCCGGTTGATATATTGATAGCCCGAGAGATTGCGGCGGGCAAACTCGTTGTTGATTGCCGCGTACAGGCCGTCGTAACCGGCCAGCGCCTTTTCAAAATGAAGCAGGAATACCTGCGGATTGATTTCCTCGCCGATCGTGTAGGCCACCGGCTTACCATCAATACGGATCAGGCCGCCGGAAAGCTTCAGCTCTTCAAAGTTGGCGAACGCTTTTCGAAGCGCGCGCACCTCTTTATCCAGCCCGTTTTCCGGGTCGCATCCGTTCTGGCGGCACCACTCGCAGCTGACCTCGCGGCACGCGTCGAGCGTATCGACCGTGACATCCTCATATTCCCACTGATACTGGCGGTTGAATTTGGAAACGTGATTGCGTTTGCCGTGGTACTTTCTGCCCGCCAGCTCAATTAGATCGCTGCTGTTGTATATATAGTCCGCGCCGTCTCTGTCGATGCTGAATTCAAAACGGCCCGGCATCGCTTCTTCCATGCGGGCGACCTCTTTTTCGGTCATGCCCCACATCTGAAAACGAAAGCCCTTTTCCGCCGAATCGTCAATCAGCAGTTGCAGAGCATCCCTGAGGCTCCCGGCGTTTGCGGGGTCTGCCACATAAGGGAAATTATAGGTGTGAAAATGCTCGCCCGAGGACAAAAGCACATACCCATCCTGACGGCAAATACGGGAATGATACGATTCATTCCAGATAAGCAGGGTGCCGAACGCGTTCTCGCTCCCCATTTTGCCGCTGGCCGCCAAAATCGGCTGAAGCCATTTCCGATCCTCGATCGTTGCATATTCAAATTTTAACATAAATCGCTACATTCCTTTATGATTTCACTTTCCATGATTTCCGCATGGATTTGCTGTGCCGGTTTGATCTGCCCGTTTTCGGCGCACGGGAGGACAAGCCATCCCAGCTTTTCGGCGCAGTATAATGCGCTTTGCCGGCAGGCGGCCAGAAAGGCCGTGTCCTGCTCGTGCAGATCCTTCTTTGCTTCGTCGCCCTCGTACCGTTCCCGGAGCAGACGCTGAGAAATTTCCAGCGGCATGTCCAGGTAAATCACGGCGTCCGGTGCAGGAAGCTCCAGTTTATTATACTCAAAATCGCAGACCCAATCCAGATAGGAATCCCACTCTGAATGGGGAAGCTTTGTCATTTGGTATACCATGTTAGAGGTGGTATACCGGTCGGCAACGATCAGGCTGCCGTTTTCGTAGTCACTGCGCCAGTGGCGCACATAGCTCGCAAAGCGATCCACCGCGTAAAAGGAGCTGGCCGCAAAGGCGTTGACCTCCTGCGGATGCGCGCCGAGCTCGCCGCCGAGATACATTTTGACCAGCGCGGAGGATTTCTCCTGATAATCCGGAAAAGACACTCTTTTCAGACGCACGCCATTTTGCGTGAGCGCCTCGCACAAGAGCGCGGTCTGCGTGGCCTTCCCGCTGCCGTCAAGGCCCTCGATCACGACCAGCCGGCCGCTCACGGCTGCTCCTCCAGATTTTTGTAGTACGCGCGCACCTCTGTCATCTTGCCGCAGCTCATCTTCCCTTCGGGACAGCCGCCGCGCACGCACGGCGGGCCGCAGTGAGAGAACAGGTTCGGCGCGACGCCGCGCACCAGACGCAGCATCTGAATCGCGACCTCCTGAATTTCCCATTGGGCGCGGTTGCAGCAGCGGTGCGAAAAGAAATTGTACAGCGACCGGGCGTTCATGGTACAGATCATTTTGGTTTCACAGGCGTTCGGCAGCACAAAGCGCGCGTCCTCAATCGCCTTTTTCTGCGCTGCGCGGACAGCCTCTTCCGGCTTTTTGCCCTCCGCGACCATTTGGGCCTGATGTTTTTCCTGCAGCAGGCGGGTCAGAGTTTCATACCGGCGCTGGGCTTCCTCCATCGATTCGATGAATTCCTGCCTGGCCTCGGGGATTGCTTCAATCTCCGGCGGGATCACGTAGCCGAACTGATGCTCCGCTACATATCTTTGACTCTGCACGCTGTAAGAAGCAATGCGATGACGGGTCATCTGCGCCAGAAACGCGCGCGACACCCCTTCGATCGCAAATGTAAACGATGCGTGCTCAATCGGGCTTTCATGCCCGATCTCAGAGAGCATCTCGACGAAACGGGCGGTTTTTTCCTCTGTGAGGCCGTCCATAATATGTTCCACATCCGCAGCGGAATAGCAGAGCTTTGCGGCGGCTGCCACCGTCTGCTCCGGCTGCGGCGTATAAGCGATCAACGCTACCTTTGCCATTGTATTATGTTCCTCCGCTTCCGGCCGGGCCGCCCAGAACGGACGGATCCGGCCCCTTGCTCAATAAAATCACCACATGGGCGCCGTACTCCAGCGTATCGCCCGCTTTGTGGTCCTGGTAACCGACGGCCTGCCCGGCAGGTACGGTGTCGTCAAACACATCCCGCTTTGCAGGGGTCAGACCCGCGGACGTGACCGCCAGAGAGGCATCCTCCAGACTCATGCCCCGAATTTCGGGCAGGGAGCGCATTTGAGCGCCCTGACTGACGACAACGACGATTTTCACGCCCTTCTGCGCCAGCTCGCCCGCCGTTGGGGACTGCCGGATGATCTTGCCCTCGGCCACCGTATCGCTGAACTCCTTATCAGAGACCAGAATATCGTAGTCCTCGGTTCCGGCGCTTTCCGCCGCCAGAACATCGTCAAGCTTCTGCCCCACCAGATCGGGAACCTGAACGCGCTCCGTACCGGAAAGCTCCGCCGCGCCAAGACCGTTCATCAGCATCCCGGAATCGGCAGATTCCACAGTTGCCTTCATGGCGGTGGAATCCGCAGCGCCAGCCGTGCCGTCAAAGCTCGGCGGAAACAGCCAGAAGATACCGATACAAACAAAAACAGCCAAAGAAACCACACCGGAACCGATTGCCCAGGCAATGCCCGGGATGCCGCGTCGGGCGGGCTCCGGTTCCGGAGCAGACTCCGGCGGCAGGGATTCCTCTATTTTTGCCGTAACAGTGGGCGCTGCCGAAAGCTCAGCCCGCAGGCGCTCAAAATGAGGGGTGCGCTTTGACGGCATCACCTGCAGGGCGTTGGCCAGGCCGGTGATCACATACGGCGGCAGACTTTTGAGCGTGCTGGTCGGGATCATCAGCCGCGAATCCGCCTTGCGGCGCAAAGCATCCTGCGGCAGAGCGCCGGTCAGCGCAAAAAACAGACATGCGGCAAAGCCGTACACGTCCGTCGACTCATCCGGCACATAATTCATCACATATTGCTCGAGCGCGGCGCAGCCCGCCACCAAATCCGGCGGCAGGTCGGTGTCCATACGGCGCACGGCATCCAGCTCAAAATCGGTCAGCTTCATGCGGCCGTCCTGCAAAATCACCAGCGTGTCAGGCGAAATGCCAAGGTGATTTACGCCCTTGGAATGCAGTGTGGAAAGCGCGGACAACACCGGCATAAACAGCGGGCGGGCGGCGTTCCAATCGAGGCTGCCGCCGCGGCGCTCCACAAAATAGCGCAGTGTGATGCATTCTTCCCACTCCGCTACCGTATAGGCCGTTCCGTTTTCTTCAAAAATATCATAAATCTGCTCGATGGCAGAAAGCTGCCGCATATGTGCCAGCTCACGTGCATCATTTAAAAAGGAGGTTTTATATTCCTGAAACGTGACCTCGCTGCCGTCTACCACGCGCACCGTCTGGCCGTCCGGCAGGCGCTCGCTCATCGTCTGGGGAAAAAACTCACGAATCAATGTTTTGATATTCAGCACACTATCGTAGCCGATATAAGAGATTCCCTCTCCGTTGCTCTTCCGGGCCAAACCGATCATATATCGATTTTGCAGCATGGTTTTCAGCGGCAGCGCGTCCGGCCGCTGCGGCTCATCCGTCGGACACCCGCAATGAGGGCATGGCTCCCCCACGGGCCGCTCCGACATACAGTTCATGCATAGCTCAAAGTCAGTCATACTGGTTCCTCCATAATGCTATTATGGACACACAAAGCAGGCGTTATCCCGCCGGTTGGCGCCACAGCCCTCTCCGGCGGATAACGCCGGGCATTCCGGATCAGCCCGGCTGTTTTTCGGGCGGAACGCACACCACCCGATTCTTTTATATTTAAGAAGTATACCACAATCTACCGGCAAAACGCAATACCTCGCGTCTGACTCTCATTTTGGGGTTTCGGTTTTGCGACATTTTTCGCGGAATTTTAAAGGGAAGCGAATTGATATTCTCTGCCCTGTTTGCTATAATAATACTACTTTTTTTGTGGATGGAGGGACTGTGGGATGAACCGTAAAAAGGGAGGCAGAGTGGCCGCTGTCATTGACATCAGCTCGAGCATGCTGAAAATGAAAATTGCTCAGCTGCAAAAGGACAGAATCGTCACGCTGGATCGTCTGGAATACCCCGTCAAAATTGGCTCTGAGGTGTTTCACGGCGGAAAAATCAGCTTTGAAAGCCTTTGGAATATTTCCTCCACCCTGCACGGATACAGCGACGTGATGAAGGAATACGGCGCCGAACAGCAGCGCGTGGTGGCAACCACGGCCCTGCGCGAGGCAAAGAACCGGGATTACATCACCGACCAGCTGAAAATCCAGAATGGGATCACCGTACAGGTTTTGGAGGACGACCAGGAAAAAACGCTGATCTACTCCGAGGTGTTGAACTCAATACAGGCCATGCCGAACTTCCCGGCCGGCAACACCCTGATTTCGTTCATCGGCACCGGCAGCATCGGGCTTTCCATTTTCGACGGAACGAATATGATCTTCTCGCAGAACATCTCCATCGGGCCGATGAAGCTGTACAACATGCTCGGCAGCATTCAGGAAAACAGCGGCGATTTCGATACGGTGGTAGAGGAATACCTGAACCTGATCGTGCAGCACATCCCCATTCCCGGCCGCCTGAAGAGCATCCGCAACCTGGTGCTGGCGGGCAGTGAGATCGAGCTGATTGCGCGCATCTGCAACGTTATGCCCGAGCAGGGACATTATATCATTCAGTCGGAGCTGATCGGCCGGCTATTGCAGGAGGTTCGCGTCATGACGCCGGACGCTCTCGCCGCTAAGTACGACATCACCGATGCCAGCGCGCAGGTGCTGTACCCTGTGCTGGTCATTTATATGCAGCTGCTGCAGCTGACGCACGCCGACCGGGTGATCTGCCCGAAGGTAGAGCTGTGGGACGCTCTTCTGCGCCAACTGCTGGTGCCCAAATGTAAAAAAGACTACGAGACCCATGTGGTGAACAGCGCGATTTCGTGCGCGCAGTGGATCGCCGACCGCTACCGCTGCAACCGCTCGCATTCGGACGCGGTGCGACGTTTTTCGTGCCGGATTTTTGACAAGACAAAAAAAATCCACGGTATGGATTACAAGAGCAGGCTGATTTTAGAGTTGGCCTGCATCCTGCACGACGCGGGGTATTACATCAATTCCAAAGAGCACCTGAACAGCACGTTTGATCTCGTCAAGAACATCGACATTTACGGCCTGACCGACCGCGAGGTGCTGATGATCGCGTTTTTGTCCAGCTACGACGAATACTGCGTACCCAGCGACGACGATCCTGAATTCAACCGCCTTGACAAACAGACCCGCCTGATGATTTCAAAGCTCGTGGCGATTTTCCGCCTTTCGAACGCGCTGGATAAATCGCAGACGCAGAAGCTTGAGGATATTACGATCAAGCTGGAAAAAGACCGGCTTGTGATCACGGGCAGCAGCGACGGGAACCTGACGCTGGAAAAATGGGCGTTCGATCTGTGCGCGCCGTTTTTTCAGGAGGTATTCGGCATTCATCCCGAATTGAAAATCAAAACGCTGATGCTCTAAGAGAGGGGGAAACACCATGGGTGAGAACGAAAACAGACAGCTCCCCTTTATCAACCGGGAACTGAGCTGGATGGACTTTAACTGGCGCGTTTTGGAGGAGGCCTTTGAAAAGGAAAATCCCGTCATGGAGCGCCTGCGGTTTTTGGGGATTACCTCTTCCAATCTGGATGAGTTTTTCATGGTGCGCGTAGCGGGCGTCAAGGCCCAGGTGCACTCGGGCTATAAAATTCCCGACCTTTCCGGCCTGACGCCGGATGAGCTGATGGTGCGCCTGACGCGCAAAATCCGCTCGTTTACCGAGCAGCAGTATACGTCTTTGCACCGCTCGATTTTGCCTACCCTGCGGAAAGAGAACGTCTTTTTCTGCGCGCCGGGCGACCTGAGCGAGGAACAGCAGAATTTTCTTTCGGACTATTTTGATAAGATTTTGTACCCGGTGCTGACGCCGCTCGCGGTAGACCGCAGCCGCCCGTTCCCCATGCTCACGAACAAGAGCCTGAATCTGGCGGTTCGTTTGAAGGGAGAGGAAGAATCTCTGTTCGCGGTGGTGCAGGTGCCGTCGATTCTCTCGCGCTTTTTGCTGGTACCCGACCCGGAGCGAAAAATTTATGTGCTGCTCGAGAATATTATCTCTTATAAAATCAACCATCTGTTCGGCATGCACCACATCGAGGCCTGCTCGCCGTTCCGGCTGACGAGAAACTCCGATTTGGAAATCGACGAGGACGCAGAGGACCTTCTGACCGAGGTGCAGAAATCCATTAAAAAGCGCAAGCGCGGGCGCCCCGTGCGGCTGGAGCTTCTGCAGAACTGCGACCCTGAAATCAAGGATTTTCTGGTGGAGATGCTCGACCTGAAGCCGAACGATCTGTTCGAGGTGCCCGGGCCGATCGATCTGACATATCTGACCAAATTCGCGTCTCTGCCGGGGTATGACGCCCTGTGCTTTGACCCGATCAAGCCTGTTTATCCCCCTGCGGCCTTCTGGGGCTATGACGATATTTTTGAGGCCATTCGGGAAAAAGACCGGATGGTGCACCACCCGTACGAGAGCTTTCAGTGCGTGGTCGATTTTGTCAGCCGTGCCGCCGACGACGCGGACGTACTGGCCATCAAGCAGACCCTGTACCGCGTCAGCGGCCATTCCCCCATCATCGCGGCACTGATCCGCGCGGCGGAGAACGGCAAGCAGGTGACCGTGCTGGTAGAGCTGAAAGCCCGTTTCGATGAGGAAAACAACATCAACTGGGCCAAGAAGCTGGAGCAGGCCGGCTGCCACGTCATCTACGGCCTTGCGGGCCTGAAAACCCACTGCAAAATCCTGTTGGTGGTGCGGCGCGAGGAAGACGGCATCCGCCGGTACGTTCACATGGGAACCGGCAACTACAATGATTCCACCGCCAAAATCTATACCGATATCGGCGTGTTCACCTGCCGCGAGCCGTACGGCATCGACGCTTCGTCGCTGTTTAACGTGCTTACCGGCTATTCCCGCCCGCCGGAATACCGCAAATTCGTGGTGGCGCCGCAGGGAATGCGGAATGTTTTTGAACGCATGATCCGCCGCGAAACCGAAAACGCAAACAAAGGCCTTCCCAGCGGCATCACCGTAAAGGTAAATGCTCTGATCGACCCGCAGATGATCGAACTGCTGTATGAAGCGTCGCAGGCCGGCGTGCCGATCCATTTGATCGTGCGCGGCATGTGCAGTCTGATCCCCCGGCTGCCGGGGCTGAGTGAAACGATCAGCGTACAGAGCATTGTGGGCCAGCTTCTGGAGCACAGCCGCATTTACGCTTTTCAAAACGGGGGTGACCCCAAAATCTATATGGGCAGCGCCGACTGGATGCCCCGCAACCTGGATCGCCGGGTAGAGCTTGTGTTCCCGATTGAGGGGGAAGAGCTGAAGCGCCGCGCGTTTGAAATTCTGGAAATTCTGCGCAGCGACAATGTCAACACACGCATGATGCAGCCGGATACGACCTACCTGCACGTCAGTCGGCGCGGCAAGGCCGCCGTCAATTGCCAGTCTTTGTTCTCCACCATGGCGAGAAAGAGCCTGACGGAACTGAAAAAATCAGAGGAAAGCAAGCTGATGGAACCGATCCGCGATGCGGATAAGGCGAAGCGGCTCAAATAACGGAAAGGGGCCCACAACGATGAGAGTTGGAATTCTGACCAGCGGAGGCGACTGCCAGGGGCTAAACGCCGCAATTCGCGCCGTAGGAAAAGCACTTTACGAAAAATTCGAGGACGACGTTGCCATATTTGGAATCCGCGACGGATACCGCGGCCTGATGGATGGCGATTACTGGGAGATGACCCCCCGCGACTTTTCCGGTATTTTAACGCTGGGCGGCACGATTTTGGGTACCTCGCGCCAGCCGTTTAAAGAGATTCGCGGCGCCGAGGGCAGCCAAAGCGAAAAGGTTGAGCAGATGAAGAAAAACTATAAAAAACTCAGGCTCGACTGCCTTGTGATTCTGGGCGGCAACGGCACCCACAAAACCGCAAACCTGCTCAGCGGGGAGGGCCTGAACGTTATCACGCTGCCCAAAACCATCGACAACGATTTGTGGAATACCGAAATGACCTTCGGCTTTTCCAGCGCGGTGGAGATCGCTTCGATGGTCATCGACTCCATCCACAGCACCGCCACGTCACACGGGCGGGTGTTCATCGTGGAGTTGATGGGCCACAAGGTGGGCTGGCTGACGCTGCACGCGGGCATCGCGGGCGGCGCGGATGCGATTCTTCTGCCCGAAATCCCCTATAACATCGATTCCATCAGCCGTGCGCTGCAGCAGAGGAAGCGCTCCGGCAAGCAGTTTTCGATTCTGGCCGTGGCGGAGGGAGCCATTTCGGATAAAGAAGCGGCCCTTTCCAAAAAAGAACTGAAAGCACAGCGGGCCAAAATGACAGAGCCCTCCCTTTCTTACCGTTTGGCCAAAGAGATCAGCGAGCGCACCGGCAACGAGGTGCGCGTGACGATTCCCGGCCATTTTCAGCGCGGCGGCAGTCCCTGTCCTTATGACCGTGTGCTGGCGACCCGTCTTGGCACCGCCGCGGCCCAGATGATTCAAGACCGCCATTTCGGCTGCATGATGGCCCTGCAGAGCCAGAAGATCGTCCCCGTCCCGCTGGGCGAGGTAGCGGGCAAGCTCAAGGCTGTTCCGCTGGACTGCGAAATGATCCAGTCTGCACGGGATATTGGCATCAGCTTCGGCGACTGAGCAGCATTCCAATCGATACAAAAAGAACCCTTGCCATGGCAAGGGTCCTTTTTCATTGCTTTGTATGATTCCGGAGCTTCGCTCTCATTGCCCGTCCTTTGGCGCGGAATCTTCCTGAGAAACCGAAGGCTGCTCCAAAGGAGCCTGTGGCTGAAACTGCTCCTGCGGCGCGGTCTGCAGCGCCGGAATTTCGTCTGTCGGCTCCACTCTGGGGCGGACAGATGGGGTCTTGACGTGGAATACAATCTGAACGACAAACAGCGCCAGCGAAACAAGGCAGACCATCCAGAGATAGCTTGACCAGTGATAGATGTCGGGGGCATTGTTGTCCGCCAGAACCCCCTGGAACATCAGGCCCATCGCCAGCGACACACCGCACAGCAGGCTGATGAGAAGGTCCAGTCTGCCTCGTTTCGGGTACAGGGGCCTGTGCTTGCTCCTCAAATAAAAATACATGCTGCGGGCCGCATTCAGCAAAATAATCGCCAGCGCCAACAGATATGCACTGAAATTCCAAAGATAATGATTCATAATATCCTGCAAGGGACTAACCGCCATAAACTTCTCCCCCTCTGCTTATTTTCCTTATTTTACCCATTTTTCCTGCATTTTGCAAGTAATTCCTGCGGGATTTGCGCAGAAGAAAAGTAAGAAGGGAGTACATCCTTGGTAAGGATGTACTCCCTTCTTACTCATCTTTGTCTTAATTCAATGAACTGCTCGCTATCGGACCCGCACCGGGGACATCGAAAATCCTGGGGAAGCTCACTGCCGATAAAAATATATCCGCAGATTCTGCATCGAAATCTTTTCTGGTTTTCCGAGAGCACGTCGTTTTGTCCGTTTTCCTGCATTGGATCGTTCCCCTTTCTTATGTGGATATCAAAACCTGTGCGGAGCAGCCGGCCCCGTCGGGGGTTCTCACTCTGCTGCTTCCACTGTCACAAGCTCTTTCAGCTTTTCGAATGTTTTTTCCCCGATTCCGTCCACCTGCATCAGCTCCTCTGTACTCTGAAAGGCCCCGGCAGACTCGCGGTAAGCGATGATCTTCTGCGCCGTTGCCGGGCCGATTCCGGGCAGCGTTGCCAGCTCTTCGGCGTCTGCCGTGTTCAGGTTGACCAGCGCAGTCTGCTCCACCGGCTCCGGCTCGTAGCCCTCCGGCTGAGAAGCGTCGTCCGGCGCGGAGGGAACCGCCGCCTGTACCGCAGAAGAAGGGTCTGTTTTCACCACGGCCGTCAGCGTTACCTGCGGCACAAACAGCACATTATACCCGATCATCAAAGCGCAGAGAACGATCGCGACGGCAAGCAGCCAGCGAACCTGACGGGCATCCTGATCCATTCTTCCACCGCCACCCTTTATTCAGTGCGTTCTAGGTATTCAATCAGGTCGGCTACCGCGCCGTCGCGGCAATCGCCCACTACCAGATCAGCCATCTGCCGAATGTCCTGCGGCGCATTGGAGGGCACTGCCGCAAAACCGGCGGCGCGCAGCATCTCCACATCGTTATAATAATCGCCGATCACCACCAGATTTTCGCGCGGCAGGCCGGTCTGCCGCAGAATCTCTAACAGGCCGCTGCCTTTGTCGACTCCTTCGGGCAGCATTTCCAAAAAGCACTTCTCGCTCTGCACAAAGCGGACGCCGGGATGCGCAAAGGACTCGGTAAAAGCCTGTATTTTCAGCTTGGTTTCGGGGTCGGCGGCAAACAGCGCCTTGCACCAGTGATCCGTAATCTCGCCTGCATCTATCTCTACACAGGGCAGGTTCTCATTCCCCAGATGCGCCCTGACATACTGATTCGCGCGCAAAACAAACTGCCTGCGCTGCGCGAACACCTCACAGCCCATCTCAGGAAAGTGTTCCATTAAAAGGCGGGCATAGTCCTTCGCCTGCGGCGGCAGAAAGAACGCCTTTGCGATCTCATCCTGCTCATAATCGTATAAAATAGAGCCGTTCAGCATCACACAAAGCCCCTTGGGCTGCACCTGGCGGCAATAGCGCGCTCCGGAATTCACGGAGCGACCGGTCGCCACGGCAAAGCGTCCGCCCTGCTCCTGAAACCGCCGGATCGCATCGATATTCCGCTGCGGTATCGTGTGGTTTTCACCAATCAGGGTACCGTCAAGATCAGACACCAAGAATATATCCTGAAGCTTCAAAAGAGAACCTCCTTATAATCCCTGCAATAAAAATCAGTTGTTTTCCCTGCCTTCTGCTTGGGAGAAGCAGCTACTGCAATTAAATGGAAAATCAGTACGACTGACTGCACAGACATGCCAGAAAATCGGTAAAATACGGCGGAAGCGGACTTGTCAGTTCAATATACTGGCCGTCGCGCGGGTGACGAAAGCCGATGACTCTCGCGTGCAGGCACTGGCCGTTCAGCGAGGGAATCACTTTTTTAGGCCCGTACACCGGGTCGCCCGCAACGGGGTGGCCCAAATACGCCATATGCACCCGAATCTGATGGGTGCGGCCCGTTTCAAGCCGCAGGCGCACATAGGAAAAGCCGGGCAGTTCCTCCAGCACCTGATAGTGCGTGACTGCGCGGCGGCTGTTTTTCTGCGTGACCGTCATCTTCTTGCGGTCGGTCGGATGTCGGCCGATGGGAGCATCCACCGTGCCGCTTTGCTCGCGAAGATGGCCGTATACCACGGCCTCGTATTCACGGGTAAAGGAGTGCTCTTTGATCTGCGCGGCAAGGCTCTGGTGGGCAAAATCATTCTTCGCGACGATCAGAAGGCCGCTGGTATCTTTGTCGATGCGGTGCACAATGCCGGGGCGGATGACCCCGTTGATGCCGGACAGGGAATCGCCGCAATGGTACAGCAGCGCGTTGACAAGCGTTTTGTCGCGGTTGCCCGGCGCGGGATGAACCACCATGCCCTTCGGCTTATTGACCACCAGCAGGTCGTCGTCCTCATAGACGATATCGAGCGGGATGTTTTCCGGTTCCGCCTGCTCCATAGGGGCAGGGTCCGGCAGCAGCACCTCGATCGTCTGGCCCTCGGCCACCCGGTCGTTCTTAGAAAGCGGACGCCCGCCGCACAACACCGCGCCCGCAAGCATCAGCTTCTGTATACCGGAGCGCGTCTGGCCCTCCAACAGCTCGCTCACTGCCAGATCTGCCCGGGCATCCTGATGCTCCGCCCCGATTACCAGCAGCTTTTTCTGCACCTTAACCACCCATTCTGTGATTTCTGTTCTGATTGTAGTGCGCGTATTTGGAATAACGCCCCGGCTGCTTGGGCCGGCCCCTGTCGTCCGCAAAGAACAGCAGGTAGATCACCAGCAGCGCACAGCCGACCGTGACGCAGATGTCCGCAAAGTTGAACACCGGCGGGAAGAACTGAAAGTGAATATAATCCACCACATACTGATAGCGCAGCCGGTCGATCATGTTCCCGATTCCGCCAGCCAGAATCAGCGTGAGCGCCGTACGCGTCAGCGCGGTGTGGCCGCGGTAAAAAATCAGCGCCGCCGCGATCAAAAGGCAAACCACAGCGGTAACGGTAATGAACAGCCACTGGTAGTTCGCCAGTATGCCGAACGCCGCGCCGCGGTTCTCCACATAGGTGAGCTGAAAAAAGCCCGGGATCAGCTCAATCCGGCCCAGCGGTTTCAGCTGCTCCACCACCGCGGCTTTCAGAACCCGATCTATGGCAATCCCCGCCGCTGCTGCGACGAAGGACAAAAACACTGCAATATAAGGCAAAAGAAACTCCCTCTCTTTCAGGAAAAAAGGGCGGATCACTCCGTCCCTCCTCCATCTATGAAATACTCCGGCCCCGGATTTCGGGTGATGTACTTATTCTTCTCCGGATTCATCCACTTCATCAAATTTTAAAACATCATAACGTAGGTCGTGATTCGGCGACTCTGTGTCGAACACCGCGGCGTCGACGGAAAAGTCGTCCTTCTCCGGTTCCGGGGTGTACTCCGGCTCCGGCTCTGCGGGCACGGGCGGCTCCTCGGGCATATAGTGGCTCTGCTGCTCCCGCTCCTCCGGCTCTTTCTCCGGCTCGACCGCGGCATGGCTGCCTTCCTGTGCAAACTCTTCCTTGCGGCTGGGGATCGCATCGATCAGCGTCAGGTGCTCTTTGTAAATCGCCAGCAGCTTGGTGCGGAATTCGATGACCTTTTTCTTCAGCTCATCCAGCTCGCGCTGCTGCTCGACCACATCCGCCTTGGCGGTGCCGAGAATGCGCTCGGCCTTCAAATTCGCGTCCTTCAGGATGATTTCTGCCTTGTGGCGCGCTTCCCTGACAGAAGATTCGCCCAGCTTCTGCGCGCTGACCAGAGCATTTTTGATCTCGCTCTCTTCCTGACGGTAATCCTCAATCTTTTCCGCCAGAACGGAGAGTTTTTTCTCCAGCTCTTTCTTTTCGTTTGCCAGTGTTTCGTACACTTCGGCCTGCTCCATCGTCTTTTTCAGCAGTTGGTCGTAAGAATCCTTCACCTGATCGATAAAGGCATCTACATCTTCGGTACGATAACCGGAAAAATTCGATTTGCGGAAGCTGACATTGATAATATCGTTGAGAGTAAGCACGACAAAAACCTCCTGTTATCTGTATTTTCTTCCACTCAAGTTCACACGGCCCCGCTTGGTTTCGGGCCCGATCTGATCCAGAATAAACCGGCCCTGACCGCGCACGGAGAGACGGTCGCCGTCCCCCACCGCCGCGGAAACCGACATAATTTGCACGCCGCCCAGCAGTACGCCGCCCGATTCCACCAGGCGCGCCGCTTTCTCGCGGCTGATGCGCAGCGCCGCCGCAACAACACAGTCCAGCCTGGGCGAAGCGATGACCGCGGAAAACGGTTCAAAGCCAAGGCCGCCCGGCAAAGGCTCGGTAAAGCCGGGGGTAAGCCGCACCCCCACCCGGCCGATCTTTTCCACCTGCGTCTGCACGTAACCGGCCATTTCTTCGCGCAGAAATAAAACGCCCCGGCCCGGCTCGATCAGAAGATCGCCCACCGTGTCGCGGGTAATGCCAAGCGCCATCAGCGAACCGAGAAAATCCCGGTGTGTGAGCTTGTCGCAATCGCGGAAAGCGGCCGTAACGGCACAAATGGGGAACAACTCCGGCTCCGGTTCAAGGTAATCGGGGAACGCGCCGAACATCACGCGCTCCGCCCCTTCGAAACCGCCCCAGAATAAATAGTGGAAAAAGCCCTCCCGGCGCAGAACACCCTGTGCCGAAAAGGCTTCCGCTTCTGACAGAAAGCCCACAAAAACCGGCTGAGACCGCCGGGAACACAGGCGGACCGCATCCAGGAGCCTTGCCTCCAGTATGGCGTTATCCCCGGGGGTATTCTGCTTCATCAGAAATAAACGCCGTTGTTTTCCAGCTCGTCGAGCACGTCGTCGCCGGTCAGCTCTACATTATATGGGGTGATGATAAAGGTGCTTGCTGCAACACGCTTGATTTTGCCCCCGTTCGCGTAAGCCACGCCGCTGAGAAAATCGATGATGCGGCGGCTGATGTCTTTATTGGTGTTTTCAAGGTTGAGCACCACGGTGTGCATTTTCAGCAGTTCGTCCGCCACGGCGCGGGTTTCCTCACCAAAGCGCTCGGGCTTGAAGAGAACCACCTGCAGCTGCGTGGTGGCGTGTATATTCACGACCTTATTGCTGCCGCCAGTGCTGCCGCCGCGTCTTGCCGTTTCACGCTCGCGGATCGTATCCGCGTGATTGTCCGGGCCAGAGATGATCTCGTCTGCGCGATCATCTACATAGTCCTCATCCTCATACTCATCTTCAGGGGCGCCCAACATATCTTTAAATTTTTGAACCAATCCGGCCATTCTGATGCCTCCCTATTTTCGTTCTAAAGGATTTGATATTTCCTAGGTCCGAAGAGAGACGAGCCCACCCGAACCATATTTGCTCCGCAAAGGATTGCCTGAGCATAATCTGACGACATGCCCATGGATAAGTAATCCATGAGAATATTATCCATTCTTTTCGCCTTGATGTCAACATAATATTCGCGCATGCGCGAAAAATATGGCATTGCATCCTCCGGGCGATCGCAGACAGGCGGGATTGCCATGAGGCCCCGCACCGAAACGCCGGGCAGACAGGAAACTTTTTCCAGCAGCTCCGACAGCCTCTCCGGCAGGACGCCGGACTTATTTTCTTCGTGCCCGATATTCACTTCGATCAGCACATTGGTCGTGGTGTTGTTCTGCACGGAAAGGCGCGAAATCTCTTTTGCGAGCTTTTCGTTGTCCACAGACTGAATCAGGCTGACCTGACCGATCAGGAATTTGACCTTGTTGGTCTGCAAATGCCCGATAAACTGGCGGTCGCAGGGGGAAAGCAGCGGCAGCTTATCGCACAGCTCCTGCACGCGGTTTTCGCCGATATGAGAAACCCCCAGTTCGATCGCGCGGTTGATCACCGGAACGGGGACCGTTTTGGTCGCTGCCAAAAGCGTGATTTCTTCGGGACTTCTGCCGGACTTGACGGCGGCCTCTTCGATCTTCGCCCGAACAACCTTCAGGTTTTCTTCCAGGTCACGCATCCGCCCCGCGTATTCCTGTTCGGCTTCATTTAACGACTTTTCCGTCATAAAGATCCGTCCCTTCTATAATCACCTCATCGTATAAACGGATAGAGGATTTTGTCATGAGTTCTTTCCACTCCGGGTCGGTGTCGCTCAGCTCTTTGCAGATGACATAGCTGCCGCTGCTCATCAGCGGGATGATCTGCACGAATTCGATGGTGTTGCCGTGCATGACATAAACGCCCTGCACTTCTTTTTCCACCTTCTTCTTGGTGCCGTCCTCCTGCGTGAACTCCTTCGTCAGCTTTTCAAAGTGGATGCTCTTCTGGCTGACCATGATCCCGGAGTAGGTTCCCGCCTGCACCTGCACTGTGGCGTCGCGCACGGACGCGATGCCGGTGTCCATATAAGAGCACTGCAGGATCACCGCGGCGTCGCCCTGATGGTTCGGCTGATTCACGGCGGCCACGGTCGCGGGGACCGACTTGCCCACCGCAAACGGGAAATTGATGTTGACGCGGTTGCCCTCCTTGAGCTTGAGCGCGTCATCCTGGCTGACTACGGCGGCGAAGTACCAGTCAAACTCCTCGCACACCTTGCCGATCACATCGCTGCCCAAAGCCTGCGGCTTTTTTTTCGCTTTCAGGTCATTCACCGAAAGCTCCAGCACGGTAGCGTAATTGTATTGGGATTCGTACCCGTCCGCCGCACTGACGAAATAGCCCGAAACCGGCGATTTGATCTGCCCCATTTTCGTGCCGCCGGAGGTGGGGATCGCACTGAGCTGGCCTTGCAGCTGCGCGATTCTGGCGCTGAAATCCTTGGACGCGCCGGTAACCACCTGCTGCTCGTTCATCAGGTACAGCAGGGAGTCGCGCTGTGACGACAAAGTATTGTAATCACGGCTCTGCAGCGAGGTCAGAATTTCTTTGAGGCCCTGGTTGATCTGCTTTGTCAGCGAGCCGGGGTTTGCGGCATACGTGTCGCCGGGCTTGCTCAGACTTTGCAGGCGGGCGATCTCCGCCGTAAGGTGGGCTGCCTGCTGCTGCTGCGTGGCGTCTTTGGCGCTGTCGTATACCTCTGCCACAACGCCATCCTTGGCGATTTTGCCGCCCTCGCCGAGCGGGTACGTGAGAACGCCCTGCACGCTCTGCTTGATCAGCTGTTCCTTGCGGATCACCGTGCCGGTCATCTGGATCGTATCCTCCGCGTTGGCATACACGGCGGTTTCGGCCTTGACCCCGCTGTAGCTGGCGTTATAAATCTGGTTGCCGATATAAAAGAGGAGCAGCAGGCCGATCAGGCCCGAAACCAGGCGCTTTAAAACCGGATTATTCATACAGCTCCCCCCTTATGATCTCTTCTGCGGCATCGCGGAGCGCGTCCCACTGTGCGTAATCATCCACGAACAGCCAGCGGGCCTGCTCCTCCCGGCGGAACCAGGTAAGCTGGCGCTTGGCGTAACGGCGGGTTTCGCGCTTGATGGTATCCTGTGCTTCGGGGAGTGAAATCTCACCGCGAAAATACGGCAGCAGCTCTTTATAGCCAATCGCCTGCATCGCCGTGGCGCCGCTGGGCATTTCGAGAAGCTCTTTCGCCTCTTCCACCAGCCCGCGGCGGAACATTTCATCCACCCGCTGGTTGATTCTTTCATACAGGTGCTCCCGGTCGCGGAAGCCAAGGCACAAAAAACACACCCGGTACGGCGAAGGCACAAGGCGCGAACGGCGCAGGTGCTCCGTCATGGTAACGCCTGTGACGCGGTACAGCTCGATCGCGCGGATCAGCCGCGGCAGATTGCGCGGCTCGATACGATCCGCGGACTCCGGGTCAAAAGAGCGAAGCTCCTGCATCAGGCCCTCGGTTCCCTCCCGCTCTACCCGCTGTGTCAGCTCGGCGCGCAGGGAGGGATCGTTGTCCGCTTCGGTAAACGCGGTGTTCGTAATGAGCGAGCGGATATACAGCCCGGTTCCCCCGCAGAGCACCGGCAGGCGCCCCCGGCTGTGGATGTTCCCGATCGTCTCCTTGGCCAGGGCCACATAATCCGCCACGGAAAAGGACTGCCCCGGCTCCACAAAACCCATCAGGTGGTGAGGCACCCCCAGCGTTTCTTCGGGAGTGGGCTTTGCGGTTCCGATTTCCATCCCCCGGTAAATCTGCATGGAATCGGCGGAAACCACCTCTCCACCGTGGCGCAGGGCCAGCTCCGCCGCAAGGCGTGTCTTGCCGCTGGCCGTTGGTCCGCCGATGACAAGCAACGGTATTTTCTCCTGCGGCATAAGCCTTCCTCCCTTCCATAATGATCGGATTCATCTTTTTCCAGTCGTTAAAAATTGTACGAGACAAAATTGCTTTTTCTTAGTGATGCGGTTGCGTCACTTTCCCCGTGATCCGGATTATGCCCTGCCGAACTGGCGCTCCAGCTCCTTGCGGGTCAGTACGATCGAGATCGGCCGCCCGTGCGGGCAATAACGAAGCTGGGGGTTTTCATCCAGCTGCCGCACCAGGGCGATCAGTTCCTCCGGCGAACGGTCGTCGTGCGCTTTCATCGCCGCACGGCAGGCGATGTTATGGTATAGCCAGTCGAGGTGCTCGGTCGTCACATCGGTGCGCGACTGCGCTAAGTAACCCGCGATCTCCATCACGGCCTCCGGTACGTCCTCCCCGGTCAGGGACAAAGGCGCGCTGCGCACCAGCACGGTGCCGCCGCCAAAATCGTCTATTTCAAAGCCGGCGGTTTCGCATAGATCCAGCGAAGCCAGCACCGCCGCGTATTCGTTCTTTTCCAGCAGAACGGGTACGGGGGCCAGCAGCATCTGCGAAAAGGCCGTGCCGCTCTGCTCTTTGAGCCGCTCGTACAGCAGCCGTTCGTGCGCCGCGTGGCGGTCGATCAGCACCAGCTCCTCGCCGTCCGCACAGTCGCGTTCGAGCAGGATATATGTGCCGAACGCATGGCCGATATAGCGGAAATCCGCTGGAGCCTGTGCGTCAGGCGACGGCGCTTCCATCTGCCCGGCAGGGGACTGTTCCGCGAAAGGATTCCCCACTTCCGACTGCTGTGCCGGACTGCTGACCGGCACAGCGCTGACAGGAGCGGCCTCCCCGCCGGGAGAAACGTCCCATTCCTCGGGTTCGGCAGCTCTTTGCGGGGCTGCGCCGGGCTGTGCCGGAGCACTCACGTTCGGCTGTACCAGCAAAGCGGGTTGTGCGTCCGGCCACCGCTCTGTGAAAGAACGCGCGGGCTCCGGGGCGCCTGTTTTGTGATACGCGGGCGTGGTCGGCACGGTGATCTCCACCGGGTCGTCCATACCGCTGTCATTCAGGGCCGGGGCGGCTGGCTTTGCGGCGCCAAACACGCCGGGCATTGCAATCTGCTGGGGTTTTGTATCCGGCACATCAAATGGCAAAGGCGATGCCTGCGGCTTCGCAGACGGCGGCTCCGCCGCGCCGGGCAGCGTGATTTTATTCGGGGAATCCCCCTTCGACAGCGCGGTCTTAACTCCGTAATACACGGCGTCGAACACCGGGCGCTCGTTGATAAAGCGAACCTCGAGCTTGCCGGGGTGAACGTTCACATCCACCGCCTGCGCGGGAATTTCCATGTGCAGCACACAGGCCGGGAATTTGCCGACCATCAGCGAGCCCTTGAACGCCTGTTCCAGCGCCACCTGCGCGGTGCGGCTGCGGATCGTGCGCCCATTGATGAAAAACTGCTGCATGCTGCGGTTCGGGCGCGCGTGCGAGGGCTTGCTCACAAACCCGGTGACCCGCACCCCCTGCAGCTCATATTCCACCGGAATCAGCCCAGCGGTGAATTCGCGGCCGAACACCGCAAACACCGCCGATTTCAGCTGCCCGTCGCCGGGGGCGCGCAGGGTCTCTTTTCCGTCGCGCACAAAGCGCACGGCAAGCTCCGGGTGCGACAGGGCGATTTTATCCATCACGGCGGCGACCGCGTTGGCCTCCACCGTATCTTTCTTCAGGAATTTCATGCGGGCGGGAGTGTTGAAGAAAATGTCGCGCACGGTAATGACGGTGCCGCGCGCGCAGCCCGCATCCTCCAGCGCCTGTTCCTCGCCGCCCTCGATCACATAATGTGTTCCGGCCAGCTCCTCTTCGGTGCGGGTAAGCAGATCGACCCTTGCCACCGCCGCAACGGAGGCCAGTGCCTCACCGCGAAAGCCGAGCGTGCCGATGGATTCGAGGTCCTCCGCGTGCAGTACCTTGCTGGTGGCGTGGCGCAGAAACGCCGTGGGGATATCCTCCCGCGCGATGCCGCTGCCGTTGTCGGTGACGCGCATCAGCAGCGCGCCGCCGTTTTGAATCTCTACCGAAATGCTCGTCGCACCGGCGTCGATCGAGTTTTCGACCAGCTCTTTGATGACGGAGGCCGGGCGCTCCACCACCTCGCCGGCGGCGATCAGCTCCGCAACGTGTTTATCGAGCAGATTAATTTTCCCCATTCACTTGCCTCCCTGCTTCCTGTTGGTCAATTGCTTTTCCATCCCATATGGTGCACAGCGGTATCTTTCCCCGCCTATGACGGGGAAAGATACCCACCACGATTCCATATGATATGGCTCTAATTCTGCGCCAGCTTACTCAGTTCAAACAGCGTATTCATACATTCGATCGGCGTCAGCGTATTGACATCCATCTGCCGCAGACGCTGGAGCACTTCGGATTCCTGCGGCGGCACAAGGGAAAGCTGCGCCGTTTCCTCTTCGCGCGGTTTTCTGCCGGAGCCCTTCGGCGTGACCGGCCTGCCGCTTTCCAGTTCGCGCAGCACCTGCTTGGCCCGGTTCACCACAGAATTCGGCACGCCGGCGAGCTTCGCGACCTCGATGCCAAAGCTGTCGTCCGCCCCGCCGCGCACGATGCGCCGCAGGAAGGTGATATCGTCGCCGCGCTTTTTCACGGCGATATTGAAATTCTTCACGCCGGAAACCAGCTCCTCCAGCACGGTGAGCTCGTGATAATGCGTCGCGAACAGCGCCTTTGCGCCGAGGGAACGCTTGTCCGCCACATGCTCGAGCACCGCGCGGGCAATGCTCATGCCGTCGAACGTGGAGGTGCCGCGCCCGATCTCATCGAGGATCAACAGGCTGCGGCTCGTGGCGTTTTTCAGAATATCCGCGACCTCGGTCATCTCTACCATAAAGGTGGACTGCCCGGAGGCCATGTCGTCCGACGCGCCGACGCGGGTGAAGATTGCGTCTACCACGCCGATTTCCGCCGACTGCGCGGGCACAAAGCAGCCGATCTGCGCCATGAGCACGATCAGCGCGATCTGGCGCATATAGGTGGATTTACCGGCCATGTTCGGGCCGGTGATGATCGCGACGCGGTTTTCTTCCTGATCGAGCTCCACGTCGTTCGGCACAAAGGGCGCGCCGTCGAGCATCTGCTCCACCACGGGGTGGCGGCTCTCTTTCAGAATGATTTTTCCGCTGAGGTTTACCTCGGGGCGCTGGTAACTGTTCGCCACAGACACCGCCGCGAACGAGGTGAGAACATCGAGCTGCGCCACGGCGGAAGCCGTAGCCTGCACCCGTTCGAGCTGCGACGCCGCCTCGGCACGCACCTGCTCAAACAGCTGGGTTTCGAGCTGCACGGATTTTTCATGCGCGCCCAGAATACGACCCTCAAGCTGTTTCAGATCGGGCGTGATGAAGCGCTCGCAGTTCGTCAGAGTCTGCTTTCTTATGTACTCGTCGGGCACCTTGTCGCGGTAAGAATTTGAAATCTCGATATAATAACCGAATACCCGGTTGTAACCTACTTTGAGTTTTGGGATTCCCGTTTTCTCGCGCTCCTGCGCTTCGAGTTGGGCGATGATCTCTTTGCCGCTGCCCATATCGGTTCTCAGCTCGTCGAGCTCTTCATGGTAGCCGGGGCGGATCATGCCGCCCTCGCGGATGGAAAACGGTGGCTCGTCCACAATGGCGCTTTCGATGAGAGCTGCCACATCCTCGAGCGGGTCGATCTTTTCCCGGATTTCCTTGAGCAAAGCCGAGGAAACGCCGCCCAGCAATTGTTTTAATTCCGGCAGGCGAGAAAGCGCTGCGCACAGGGAGCGCAGCTCGCGCGCGTTGGCCGAGCCGTACACGATGCGCGTCATCAGCCGCTCCAGATCGTGAATCCCCGAAAGCTGCTCGGCAACGGCGTCGCGGAACATGCCATCCGTCGAGAGCTCCTCCACCGCATTCTGGCGGCGAAGAATCTGCGCGGGATTCAAAAGCGGACGTTCAATCCACACCCGGATGAGCCGTTTGCCCATCGCGGTTTTGGTCTTGTCCAGCACCCAGAGCAGCGAACCGCGCTTGCTTTTGCCGCGCATGGTTTCTAGCAGCTCCAGATTGCGCCGGGCCGATAAATCCAGCCCCATAAACTGCGAGCCGGAATACATCTCGATGGTATCC
>JAEXDU010000209.1 GCA_023401495.1 Bacillota bacterium | reverse complement strand
CGCGTTCCACGTGCTTGCATAGCTCTTTCAGAACTCCTCTGCCCTGAATGTAACGTTCCGGGCTGCCGATAATATTTGCCATAAAAAAGCCTCCTTTATTTTAGTTTGCCAGAAAAATATCAATCTGCTTTCCATTATTTTACTCTCGTCAGTAATGAATGTCAATATCAAAGGAAATGGACCGAAAAATATGAATAATCACCAAATAAAAGGCGAGAAATGAAAACATACTTGTTCGGCAGTTCGGGCAGGCTTTTGCTGACTTGTTGCTGGGTTGTATGTTATAATAACCTCACGGCGTGAGCGAAAGCAAAGCTTTCGACGCCTGAGAGAGCATTGAAACATGATAATGCCGTTCAGGAAACAGCTTTATATGGTCGGGGGCGGCTTTGTGCCGGTCATCATGTTATACATAAAAAAGCGCAGAGCGAACAGGAGGTTTGAACATGGATGTTGTTACACTGGGAAAAACGGGTATGACTGTGAATAAAAACGGATTCGGGGCTCTGCCGATCCAGCGCATTTCAAGAGAGGAAGCCGTACATTTGCTTCAAAAAGCGTATGAACACGGGATTCGCTTTTTTGATACCGCCCGTTTTTATACGGATAGTGAGGAAAAAATCGGCTGCGCACTTCACGATGTCCGGGAGCAGGTTTTCATTGCGTCCAAGACCATGTGTAAACAGGCGCAGGATTTTTGGGATCAGCTGCATGCCAGCCTGCACGATTTGAATACGGAGTATCTGGATTTGTACCAGTTCCACAATCCCGCTTTCTGTCCCAAGCCCGGCGACGGCAGCGGGCTGTACGAAGCGATGCTCGAGGCCAGGGAAAAGGGGCTGATCCGCCATATCGGCATCACGAACCACCGGCTGTCCGTGGCACACGAAGCGATCGCATCGGGCCTTTATGAAACGCTGCAGTTTCCGTTCAGTTATCTTTCCACAGAAAAGGAGCTGGAGCTGGTGCAGTTATGTAAAGAGCACCAGATGGGTTTCATCGCAATGAAAGGGCTGTGCGGCGGCTTGATTACGAATTCCGCCGCGGCTTATGCGTTTCTGGCGCAGTTTGGCAACGTGCTGCCGATCTGGGGCGTGCAGAAGGAAACGGAGCTGGATGAATTCCTTTCTTATATTGAAAATCCTCCGGTTCTGAATGAGGAACTCGCTGCGGTGATCGAAAAGGACCGCAAAGAGCTGGCCGGGGATTTCTGCCGCGGGTGCGGCTACTGCATGCCGTGTCCTCAGGGGATCGAGATTCCCACCTGCGCCAGAATGTCGCTGCTGATTCGCCGTGCGCCGCTTACGGTTTACCTCAATGAAGAGAATCAGCGGAAGATGGCCCGCATTCACAGCTGCATCCACTGCAACCACTGCAGCAGCCACTGTCCCTATGGATTAGACACTCCGGCTCTGCTGGAAGAAAATCTGCGGGATTACGAGGATTTTCTGGAAAAGAGAAAGGCAGCCGTCTGCTGATCGCCGGAACATACGTTAAAGAAACAGGATACCATAACCGTTTCATAAAAAGGGCTCCCATTGGGGAAGCCCTTTTTATGTGAGTGATTTCCACAGCGTTGCGGTTTGGTGAGCGGGGAACATTTTGCGGTAGGGCAGATCAGGCAAAAACGCTCATGTCGCCAAGCGCCAGCTCCGGTTTAAGCTGAACACAGTCTTCCGGATCAATGCAGGCCATCATGTATTCAAAATGTTTTGCGTCCAGCGGATTTCCGCTGGATTGCGCGACCTGATTCGCGTATTCCAGATCATCGGCCAGCACAAACAGATAGAGATAGGCCGCTTCGTTTTCCTGCTGCATAAAATAGACTTCCAAATGTTCTTTTTCATTCTTCAGCGTTTTTTCACCCTCTTCTTTATTTGCGCGAAGAAAATCGATCCACTCTTTAGCCAGGGCTTCCTTTCCCGGTTTGATACGGGCTTTCCATAACACAATCTCCATAAGACGCCTCCTTTAGTTAGTTTTATCTAACAAAAGGATAATACCAATCAAAAGAGAAGTCAAGCGTCAGGCAGGCTTCTGTGCCTGCATAAAAGCAAAAACAGCGCCTGCCGTCTGAAAAGCCCTACAAACAAACCGTAAATGCGTATAAAAAAGAATGCCTTCTTCTCACGTAAAAGAAGGGAAGAAGGCAATATCATTTTGAAAGCTGTATGGCGAATACAGGCCGATGTGATTTTTTGAATGCTTACGAGAAATACCGGCGCTGATCGGAGTTGGGAATCCCCATTTCGCCTCGGTATTTTGCAATCGTCCTGCGGGAAATATGGATTCCGCGTTTTTCCAGCTCGGCGACCAGAGAAAGATCGCTGTATGGCGCGGATTTGTCCTCCTCTGCGATCAAATCCCGAATCTGTTCCCGAACGACGTCCAGAGAAGGCCCACCGGCCTTTTTCTGCTCGCTGCCGCCCGTCACGAACAAATCCTTCATTCGCACGGAGCCGTACTGAAATTGCAGGTATTTTCCGCGGATGGCACGGCTGACAGTTGACGGGTGAATCTGTAGCGCTTCGGCCACCTGCTGCATCGTCATAGAGGTCAGCCCGCCCTGATTCAGAAAATAGGGCTGCTGCCGGGCGATGATCTCTTTGGTGATATTTAAAATCGTCGTGCGGCGCTGCTCCACACAGCGGAGCAGAAAGCGCGCCCGTTCCAGATGATTCCGGAAATAGGCATTCAGCTCGCTGTCGGCGGAGCTTTTCATCATGCGGATATAATACTGATTCAGCTGATACCGGCCCATCCATTTGTCGTTGATGGCAATTTCCCACTCGTCATTCTTGCGCTTGACCAGAATATCGGGGACAATGTATTCCGTCTGCGTTTCCTGCGCGTTCATAATGGGGCGGGGATTCAGCTTGCCGATCTGCAGCAGGTACTTGCGCACGGCGGCGGTGCTCAGATGCAAAGAGCGCGACACATTGCTGATCTGTCCCTTTAAAATATCCGGAAGATGCTCGCGTACGATCGTCAGCAAAATCGGGTCCTCGCAGCCCTGATGTTCGAGCTGCCGCAGCAGACATTCCGAAAGGTCCTTTGAGAAAATGCCGATCGGCTCCAGCTGCTTTAATACCCCCAGACAGCGCTGCACCATTGATTCGGGACAGCGGGCCAGGAGCGCGATTTCACCCGTATCCCACGGGAAAAAGCCGGAGTCGTCAAGACAGTCGATCAGCAGGGGAAACAATCGCCATTCCTCGGCGGAATAGCGGTCGCGGCTCAGCTGCATCAAAAGCTCTTTTTTCAAAACATCGACAGGCTCAGAAGGAATATCGTTTCTGCGCGGTTCCTCTTCTTCTTCTCCGTAGGGTGTGCCCTGCGGGAAGGATGAGCTGGTCTCGTACAGTGTATCGATATTGGTGAAAAAATCGTCCCGCTGGGAGCCGGTATGTTCCAGCATCGGATTTTCCGCGTACTCGTTTGCCAGCAGATCGTCAAGCTCCTGATTGTTGCAGGCCAGTATCTGTAATGACTGCAGCTGCTTTTGAGAAAGAATCTGCCGCTGTTCCAGCGTAAGCTCATTGCCAAAGTCCATACATCGATCCCCCTTTCTGTCTTAATACGACAAAAAATCACCAAATCTACAATTATTTTTGCAATTTTTATTATACAGTAGTTTGGCCGGAAGTCAAATGGGTTTATAAAGTAAAAGTTACCATCTGGCTGTTTTTAGAGGGAAAAAGCATTTGCAAAAAAATGATCGCTGTATTTTTGCAGGATGAGTATGGAATAAATGCGTTTGACAAACAGAAGAAAGCGGCAGAGAGTCCAGTTGCAAAGGTCCCTGCCGTTTGTTGCTTTTATAAATGTTTATGCGGAGCAGTCAACAATTTTGTTTGAATGCCAGTCTTTTTTTCGGATGCTGCTCTTATTGTTAGAGGCGCGAAGGAAAAATCAGTTGCCAAGCATCATATTCAGAATCTCCACGTCTGTGGAGCGCATGCCTTCCCGTCCCATCCGGCCAACATTGGCGATCGTATCCTCCACGTTTTCTTCCACCAGTCCTTCTCCGGGCTGGAACACGCGCTGTTTGCTGGCCATTTGCCACCCCGTGAGCGCAGCCGTAACCGACGCCGCGATTTTCGCCGCGCAGCTGGATTTTGCCCCGTCGCAGACAATGCCGCCTGCGGTACAGATCGTGTTGGTGATGGTCTGGCTGATTTCGTCGTAGCCGGCGCCATTCATATAGGCAATCCCGCAGGCCGCCCCGGCTGCGGCGCTCACCGCACCGCAGTAGGCAGAGAGGCTGCCGATATACTTTTTCTGATGAATGCTGACAAGATTCGCAACGCACAGGGCGGCGTACATTTTTTCTTTTGGGATTTGGTATCGCCTGGCGTAAGCCACAACGGGCATTGTGATTGTAATCCCCTGATTTCCGCTGCCGCTGTTGATCACCACCGGCAGGGAACAGCCGCTCATGCGGGCGTCGCTTCCGGCGGCGGCAGCCGCTGCGGCAATCACCTTAATGTCTTCCTCGCGGCTGTTTTCCACAAGCGTACGACCGACCTGAGCCCCCCACGGGTCTTTCAGCCCTTCTTCCGAAATGGCGCTGTTGTAAGCGATCTGCCGTCCGATCGTTTCTTCAATATCCTCCATCCGAACACAATCCGCGAATTCGAGGATATTCTTCAGGTTTAAAAGAGTCTTGTCACCCTTTTTTACATTCTCAGTTTCGCTCTGCTCATCCTTGGAGTACAGCACAGCGCCGTCTTTTACCACCTTTGTAATGTTATTATGGTAGTCTTTGATTTCGACCTCCGCGCTGTGGCCTTCTGCGCTCACCGAGATGAGAATGTAAAGGTTCTCCACGCCCTCTGCCAGCTCGCAGGTGCAAAAGTCCTGTGCCAGCAGGCGGCGCATGGTCTCCACATCCTCATCCTTCACGCTTTCCAGAACGGCCAGCTCCTGCGAAGCGTCGCCGCCCACAATGCCGAGGGCTGCGGCGGCGTCCATGCCGCGCATTCCCTGCGACTTTGGTACGACGACGCCCTTTACATTCTTAATGATGTTTCCGCTGCACCGAACCACACAGTGTTCCGGCATTTGGCCAAGCGCTTCCCGGGCCTTGGCCGCGGCAAAGGCAATGGCGATCGGTTCGGTACAGCCCAGCGCGACAATCAGCTCGCTCTTCAGAATGGCAAGGTGATTTTGGTATAGTTTCTGATCCATATGCATCCCTCTTTTCCAGTGGTGCACGGGTCACTGCTGGCATAAACAGCAGGCCACGTAATGTTCGCCGCCCAAATGTCTGAGTTCCGGTACACCTTCGGCGCAGCGGTCACAGGCATGGGGGCAGCGGGGGGCAAAGCGGCATGTCTGCGGTGGGTTGATGGGGGAAGAGATTTCCCCTGTCAGCGGCTGCATTTCGGTACGCTTTTTCAGGCTCGGCACCGGGATGGCCGACAGCAGCGCTTTGGTGTAAGGATGCTGCGGATGCTCGAACAGCTCGACCGCAGGCGCTTTTTCCACTACCTGGCCCAGATACATCACCGCAATTTCATCTGCTAGGTGGTTGACGACCGAAAGGTTGTGGGTGATGAAAATATACGTCAGGTGCAGCTGCTCCTGCAAATCCTGCATCAGGTTCAGAATCTGCGCCTGAATGGAAACATCCAGTGCCGAAACCGGCTCGTCGCAGACGATGAAGCTTGGCTGCAGCACGAGCGCGCGGGCAATGCCGACACGCTGCCGGCGGCCGCCGTCTAACTCATGCGGATAGCTGTTGATCAGGCGTTCCGCCAGACCGACGGTTTCCATAATGCGCTCCACTTGCTTCTCACAGTCTGCCGAGCCGGAACAGAGCTTGTGCAGCCGGAGCGGTTCTGCGATGATATCGCTGATCGTCATGCGCGGGTTCAGCGAGGAGTAGGGGTCCTGAAAGATGATCTGCATCTTCTGGCGCATCTGGCGCATTTCGTCTTTGCCCAGCCCCAGTATGTCTCGGCCCTCAAAGAGCACCTCGCCGGAGGTGGGTTCGAGCAGCCGCAGAATGGTGCGCCCGGTGGTGGATTTTCCGCAGCCGCTTTCGCCCACAATGCCGAGCGTTTTCCCGCGCTGGATGCTGAAAGAGACATCGTCCACCGCATGTAGCATTCCCTTGGGAGTTTTAAAGTATTTCTTCAGGTTGCGCACCTCAAGAATCGGATGTTCTTCTGCCATGCTTTATTCCTCCTTTTGGCGCAGAATGCACGAAACAGAATGCGTGTCGCTCAGCTGTATTCTGGCGGGCAGCGCTTTACTGCATTCCTCTACCGCGTAGCTGCAGCGAGGGGCAAAGGGACACCCGGGCGGCAGATCGGTCGGGTCGGGCATCAGGCCGGGGATCGGGATCAACCGGTGAGCACGGGCGTCGATATTCGGGATCGAATGAAACAACCCTTCCGTATAGGGGTGCGCCGTATGCTCGTAAATATCCTCCAGCGTGCCGTGCTCTACCACCCGGCCGGCATACATGACGGAAACCTCGTCGCATACCTCGGCCACGATACCCAGGTCATGCGTGATCATCAGCATCGACATGTCGTATTTTGACTTCAGTTCCTTCATCAGCTTTAACACCTGGGCCTGAATGGTCACATCCAGCGCCGTGGTGGGTTCGTCCGCAATCAACAGCTTCGGGTTGCAGGCCAGCGCCATTGCAATCACGACGCGCTGCTTCATTCCGCCCGAAAACTGATGGGGGTAATCGCGCCCGCGCGAAGCGGGAATGCCGACCAGCTCGAGCATTTCGCCCGCTTTTTTCGCGGCCTCCTGCTTGTTGATGCGCTCATGAAGAATATAAACCTCTGCAATCTGTTCGCCCACCGGCAGCACGGGGTTTAGGCTGGTCATGGGGTCCTGAAAGATCATGCTGACAAGGCTGCCGCGCATTTTCTCTAGCTGGTGTTTGCTTGCGGCGAGAATGTCCTCTCCGTCAAGCGTGATGTTTCCGCCGGTAATCACGCCGGGCGGGTCCGGAATCAGGCGCAGGATGGAAAGCGCGGTCGTTGTTTTTCCGGCGCCGGTTTCGCCGACCAGGCCAAGCGTTTTGCCGCGCTCGATCTGCAGGCTCATGTCATTGACTGCCTTTACGACACCGTCGTCCGTGCGGAACTCAACGCTCAGATTCTGAATGTCCAGTAATCGGTTTTGATTGTTCATGGCAATACCTCTTTAACGTTTGAGCTTCGGATCCAGTGCATCACGCAGGCCGTCGCCCAGAAGGTTCAGCGACAGGATCGTGATCATGATCAGAAGGCCGGGGATGATGACGATGTGAGGCGCGTCGCGGATGTAGGCGCGTCCGCTGGCCAGCATGGCCCCCCATTCGGGGGCGGGGGCCTGAATGCCGAGCGAAATAAAGCTCAGCGAAGCGGTGGAAAGAATCGCGGTCGCCACGCGCAGCGTTGCCTGAACAATGATGGGGGAAAGACAGTTCGGCATAATATGGCGGAGAATGATGTGGTTGTGCTTTGCGCCGATCGCTCTTGCGGCCTCCACAAATTCCTGATCCTTCACGCTCAGAACAGAGGCGCGCACGATCCGGGCGAAGGTGGGCATGCTGGCAAGGCCGATGGCGATCATCAGGTTTAGCATGCTCGAGCCCAGTGCGGCCACAATCATAATGGCCAGCAGCAGAATCGGGATCGACAGGAAAATATCCATAATGCGCATGATGACGTTGTCAACCGTGCCGCCGAAATAACCGGCGATTGCCCCGAGGATTCCGCCCGTGATCAGCGCGATGCAAACGGCGACCACGCCGACCAGAAGGCTGATTCGGGCACCGTGCACCAGGCGGGCGAAGATGTCGCGGCCGAATTCATCGGTTCCGGCCCAATGCTCGGCGCTGGGCCCCTGCAGGCGCTCAACGACATTTTGCTTAATGGCCACGGTGTTGTAATCGGCAATTTGGTTTGCGAAAATGGCGACAATGATCAGAATCAAAACAATGACAAGGCCGAACATCGCCAGCCTGTTGCGGCGCATTCTGCGCCAGATTTCCGTCATCTGGCTGCGCTTGCGCTTTTTGGACTGCTCTTTTCCGGCAGCTACCGCGGCAGTGGAATCTTTCATACTTAGCCCTCCTTTCAGCGGTACTGGGATTTGATCCGGGGATCGATGTATGCGTACAGAATATCAACGAACAAATTCACCAGACTGAACACGACGGCAAAGGTGATCAGACACCCCAGAACAACCGGCTCATCCTTTTTATTGATGGAATTGATCATCAGCATGCCGACGCCCGGCAGCGAAAATACGGTTTCGTTGACCACCGCGCCGCCCAGCAGCGTGCCGATCTGCAGGCCGATCACCGTGATGACGGGAATCAGCGCGTTTCGCAGGGCATGGCGCAGAATCACCCGCTTTTCATTCGCGCCCTTGGCGCGCACGGTGCGGATGTAATCCTGCCGGATGACCTCCAGCATACTCGAGCGCGTGGTGCGCATAAAGTTTGCCGTTGCGCCCACGCCCAAAGTGACGGCGGGCAGAATGTAGCCCTGCCACGAGGTGACGCCGCCGCTGGGCAGCCAGCCAAGCTGCAGCGCGAACACCAGAATCAGCATCAGACCCAGCCAGAAGTTCGGCATGGCAACGCCGGTCAAAGCCAGAAGGGTGCTGATGTTGTCCAGTATGGAATACTGCTTTGTCGCCGAGATGATCCCCAGCGGAATCCCGATCAGCACGGCCACCAGAACACCGGCAAACGCCAGGGTAAAGGTGGTGGGCATGCGGGAGAGAATTTCTGAAAATACCGGTTTGCCGGTGGTGTAGCTGTTGCCCATATCGCCGTGCAGCATGCCGGCCATGTAATCCACATACTGCTGCAATACCGGCTTGTTCAGCCCCAGCTCCTCCCGGATCTGCGCGACGGTCGCTTCGTCCGCTTCCGACCCGGCCACAACACGCGCGGGGTCACCCGGCGTCATCTTTAAAACCATAAAAACCAAAAGCGATACGCCGATGACAACGGGAATCATCATCAGGATGCGCTTGAAGATATACTTATGCACGGCACTCCCTCACTTTTGTTTTGAATCCACAGGTGTGTACTGATGCGGATTGGCTCTATCACCGCACAGCGCCCGATTCCCAAGCAGGCGCTGCCGGCAAGAGGACTTGCAGCAGCGCCCCACTCGGACTCTTGCTATTTCGAACAGGACTTCTCAGGGGGAAAGCCCTTACTCATAGGAAAGCTGATCAAATACGTCGTTGCCCAGGGGGTGCGGAGTGTAACCCGAAAGATCGCCGCGGATGCCGACAAGGTTCGGCACGCAGTACAGGGGAACCCAGACAGCCTGCTCGGTCAGCGTTTTCTGCAGCTCCGCGTAAATTTTCATTCTGGCGTCGGCGTTTGTTTCCACACGGGCAGCTTCCAGCTTCTGGTCCACTTCGGGAATATTGGTAAACGAACGGTTGCCCGAGGAAGCGGGTACCTTGGAGTTAAAGAGCATGTACAGGCTGGTGTCGGGGTCGCCGGTGGTGTTGTTGTAGCTCATGATAAACATCTTGTAGCCGCCGTTGTTGATCTGCTCGAGCATCGCGGTGGACTCCGCCGTGTTGATGGTAACGTTGATTCCCACCTCGGCCAGATTCGCCTGAATCAGCTGAGCTTCCGTATTGCGGGTATCGCCGGAAACCAGGATGGTCGTTTCAAAGCCGTTTTCGTATCCGGCCTGCTTGAGCAGCTCTTTCGCCTTTTCCGGGTTGTAGTCATAATGGGCGACGTCGTCGGTGTAACCGTTGATCTGCTTGTTCATCACGGAATCGGTTACCTCGCCGTAGCCGGCGGTTGCGACTGTATTGAGCGATTTGCGGTCGATCGCGTAGTTGATGGCCTGACGGACGAGCGCGTTGTCAAAGGGCTTTTCTTTCTGATTCATGGAAACATATTCGATCTTGGGGCTCATGCTCGTAACCAGCTTTACGCTGTCTTCCTCGCTGATTCTCTTCGCGTCGGAGGCCGCCACGGTCAGGTTCAGGTCAACCTCGCCGGTTTCCAGCGCGATGGTGCGGGCCGAACCCTCGCTCATCAGCTTAAAGGTGAGGGAGGTGGGCTTTACCGTTCCGGCGAAATAATCCGCGTTTTTCTCCAGAACGATCTTGTCGCCGGAATCCCATTTTACAAACTTGAACGGGCCGGTGCCGACCGGGGAAGCGGAAAACTTATCGCCCGCTGCTTCCGCCGCCTTCTGGCTTACAATGGAGTTGGCGGTGTGACACAGGTTGGACATCAGCGGGGCATAGGCAATGCTCGTCTTGATGGTGACGGTATAGTCGTCGTCCGCCGTCACAGAGGCAATGTTGGCGGTAAAGGTCTTTACCTTTGCACTCTTCTGGGCGCGTTCAATGCTGTAGACGACGTCGCTGGCCTTCATTTCATCGCCGTTGTGGAACTTCACGCCGTGCTTGAGCTTGAAGGTGACCGAGGTATCGGAGGTGAATTCCCAGCTTTCCGCCAGATCGCCCACGATTTCCATTTTGTCGTTCAGCTTGACAAGGCCGTTGTACAGCTGGCGCATAATGTACAGGGAGTTGCCGTCCCAGCCGTCCTGGGGATCGAGTGTGACCGCTTCGGCGGCCGTCGCAATGACCAGATCTGTTTTTCCTTTGCTGGATTCCGATGCGGCTGCCGCGCCGGACGCACCGCTTGCGGCGGAAGAGCTGCCGCAGGCGGTGGTGCCAAGGAGCATCGCAAAGGTCAAAAGCATCGCTAAAATCCGTTTCATAACATTTCTCCTTTTTCTTTTCTTGCTCATATCACATGCTGCCGCACAGCGTCGGCAAACAGGATGGATGGGGTATTTCGGGGCTACTGCATACTGTTCAGAACCTGCTGGTCGGTGATCAGACCGATCGCGGTGAGCACCATGGCCTTGACTGCCTTGACCACATATGTATCCCCCGGCGCGCCGCCCGCGGCCTCCCGAAATGCGGTGGTATGCGTGTTTTCCTTTGCTAGGAACAGATGCCCATGAATCGCCGGCAGACGCTGGGTGACGTTGCCCATATCCGTACTGCCGATTCCGTGGTCGCGGTAGCGCGGGATGACGGTTTCACCCAGGTGCGTAAATGCGGCCGCCATGTGCTTTTCCAGCGTTTTGTCGTTGCAAACCGGCTCGTAGGCAAAGGTTTTTTCGCTTTCCACCGTCACGCCAAACGCTTTTGCAGCGCACTCGGCGCAGTTTTGCACAATGGCGACCAGCTCCTGATGATACGTGACGTCGTCGCTGCGTACGTTATACTTCAGTTCGGCGAAGTCCGGTATCACGTTGGTGGCTTCTCCGCCATGCGTAATATTGGGGAAAACCCGGCTGTAATCGCGGAACTGGCTGCGCCAGGCGTTGACCATGTTCACCGTTTCCGTCGCGGCGGCCAGCGCGTTTGCGCCGAGCCACGGGCTGGCGGCACAGTGCGCGCTGCGCCCGTGAAAGCGGAAGGTGATTGTCTGCCCGGCCAGCGACCAGTCCTCCACCATAGTGGAGTCACAGGGGTGGATCATCATGGCGTAATCGATGCCGTCGAACATCCCGGCGTCGAGCATCTTGATTTTGCCGCCCCCTCCTTCTTCCGCGGGGGTGCCGAGGAAGATGCTGTTGGCGGGCAGATCGCATTGGCGCGCCAGCTCGTCGAACACGACGGCCGCCCAAACGCCGGAGGCTGCGATCAGGTTGTGTCCGCACGCATGGCCGTTCGGCAGGGCGTCGAATTCTGAGATGAATCCAATGTTCAAAGCGTCGCTCCGCGGCTTGTGCTCCGCGCGGATGGCCGTTTGCAGCTCTTCGGTTCCGCGGACTGCCGTAAAGCCATGCGCCTTTACGGTGCTTTCCAAAAGCTCCGCGGACTGGAATTCCTGAAACGCCAGTTCGGGATTTTCAAAAATAGTATGGCTGACTGAAAGTATTTCCGGGGCCAGCTCGTCAACCCGCTGTTCGGCCCGTTTGATCAGATCTTCCCGCATCATTGCTGTTGCTTCATCCTCTCGGCATTGTGAATGGTACTGTTATTTGCAGGGGGTTCCGTCCTTCCAGGTCTGCACCACGCGGGCGAGGCCGTCCAGACTCTTCGTCAGGTCGCCATCGAATGCCGCGATGTTCGCGAGACGCCCGACCTCCAAAAGGCCCATGTTGTCGCGCTTGGCAATGATTGCGTTTGTGCCGGTCGCGCGGCCGATCGCCTCTACAGGGTCCTCGCCGAGTGTGTCGGCGATCATGGCGATCTCGTCACGGAGTGTTCCGGCGGTGTCGGTACCCGCGCCGATGAGAATGCCGGCCGCCTTTGCCCAGCGCATGCCCTGTTCCTGCTTGCTGAAGACGCGCTCCTGCAGCATATCCCAGTATTTTGCGTTGGGGCCTGCCTTGGCTGCGCCGCGGATGCCTGTCATGGTCGGGTTCAGGTGGGTGCCGCGCTTGGCCATTTCTTCAATCAGGTCTTCGGTCATCATGCAGCCGTGCTCAATATGATCGATCCCGGCAAGTACCGCGCGGCGGATACCCTCGTTGGAATAGGCGTGGATCGCGCAGTCGCGGCCCAGATCGTGCGCGGCGTCGGCGCCGGCGCGGAGCTCTTCGAGCGTGAACTGCGGGATGCTCGGGTCCTCCTGCGGAAAATGCTCCAGCCCGCCGCTGCCCATGAATTTGATGACGTCGGCGCCCTTATTGCACTGAATGCGCACGGCGCGGCGTACGGCGTCGGGACCGTCGCACTCCATGCTCTGGCGGTAACAGTGCCCGCCGGTGATGCTGATGGACATGCCGCAGCTGCTGATATACGGCCCCATGACAAGTCCCTCGTCAATGGCCTGCCGCAGGTTGATGCAGGTGTAGCCGGTCAGACCCTGATCGCGCACATAGGTGATGCCCTCGTCCTTCAGGTAGCTCAGCATATTGACATAGCTGTGCAGAATCAGGTAGGGCAGATCATTGCTCATCAGTTTGGTCGCACATTCGCCGAAGGTTTTGCCGGGTGCCGGGAAGCGCAGCGATTTGCGGCTGATGTGGTCGTGAATATTCAGCAGGCCGGGGG
>JAEXDU010000204.1 GCA_023401495.1 Bacillota bacterium | reverse complement strand
AACGGGTAAGACGGCACACCGTCGGGATCTTCCATGTCGTCGTCAATATCCGGCGGGGTGTAAATCGGATCGTCGCTGGATACTGAGCTTCCATCCTGTCCGCCAGAGGTTGCACCGTTCCCGGAAGAAGTGTGCGAGTGCGGCCTCGAAGACGAAGAGTTTCTGGAGGTCGTTCCCGACCCGAAGGGATCTTCTGTCTGCGAACCGCCCGCGCCGCTTTCCGGTGCGGAGCTCTCTTTGCCGGAGGAAGAGGAAACAGGATCGTTGCCAGGCTGGCCGGACGAAACGGAAGGATCGCCTTCCTCGCCAATTACCAGTCCACTGACTTCCAGTTTTTTGCTTTCCATCAGTTTGTTCAGATCCTTCAGCGACATTTTACAAAGCGCCGACGCGTCAAGAGAAGAATCCTGTTCCGTCAGCTTGCGGACCAGATCCGCCTTGCCAAGGGAAACCTTGTTTTCGCTGGCGAATTTCTGAAGATCGTCCGACAAAGTATCCGTCTGGCGCAGCACCGTAGCGCTGGCATTATTCTCTTTCAGGACGTTTTCAATACCGTCCGCCATTTTTTCCTGCAGCTGTGTTGGGTTTTGCCCATTCCGGCTGGCTACGGAGATCAGGATCGCGTTGTCTGTGCTGTTTTTAGCCAGGTAGCCATGCTCCAGCAGACGATTGACAATCGTGCCGGTGGCTTCGCTGATATCCTTATCCCGCAGATTCATATTCTTCAAAATTGCGGCCGCGTCATCGTTGGATGCCTTTGACTTGATGACTCGGTCATTCTGATCAATAGTTAGCTCTATACTGGGATTCACGTCAATACTGACGATAGAATCTACCTTCGGCTGTGCCAGGTAAAAGACGCTCAAAAACACAATGCAAACGGCTGCCATGACGCATGCAATCTGAAATCGGGGCCTTTTTCTTGGCACAACCACTTGGTTGATTCCGCAAAGGGCTTCCTCCGCCGTAGGACACGGCAAAGGGATTTCTTCTACCGAATAGCCCGGCAGAAGGGTGGGCAATAAGTCCGGTGTGGATTGCAGAACAGCGAATTTGAGCGATTGTTTCAGCTCAGACCGTTTCATTGAACTGCCCCCTCTCGGACGGATTTCTGGAGCTTGCGCATCGCACGGTGATAAGAGGATAATACCGTACCCAGCGGCGTCTCCGTCAGGGATGCGATCTCAACGAACTTCATCCCGGCGGCTACGTGCAGCAGCACAATTTTGCGTTCCCGCTCCTCCAAAATCGTCAGGGCGCTTCTTAAAACGATGTTATCAATAGCCTGCGAAATATTGTCTTCGCCGGAGGCATCCTCATGATCATCGAAATTTTCAGTCCCCTGCTTATTGGCGCGGCGCAGCTCCTGGTAGGCAAGGTTTTTGGCGATCGTAAAGATCCACGCCATCGGCTTGCCCTGAGGGATGTAAGTTCCCACAGACTGTCGGATGCTCAGATACGTATCCTGCATCAGGTCCTCTGCGGTTGCGGGATTTTTGACCAGAGAGAGCAGCAACGCGTAAACCGCATGCTGTGTACTCAGGTAGAGCTGAGCGAAGGCCCAGTCCTCTCCCGCGGCCACCTGCCGCATGAGTTGGTCTGTGGGGGCTTGATATGATTGATGGTTCCCGTTTCCGTTTCCAGTCACCATATAGAAACTCCCTCTGTTAGAATAATGAAATTCCGTGCCGTTTTATTGCACAGTTCAAGAAAAATTAGGAAAAAATTTTAAATCCCGTAAAAAAACGCCGCTCTGACACAGAACGGCGTTGAAAAGGTTTCTTTGCCGGCTGGTGATAATGTGGGATCCCGGCTCTGCTGTACCGGTTTGCACACACAGAGCGGCCCGCCATACGGATGGCCCGAAGCTGCTGGAGCCCAGGCCTGCACCGGGCGCAGAAATCACTTGTTTTACTCCGCCTGCGAAACGATCGAAAGGCCAAGCTCCGCCAGCTGTTTGGGGTCTACCACGTCCGGCGCGCTGCTCATCAGCTCGCTGGAATTGGCGACCTTCGGGAACGCGATCACGTCGCGAATGCTGTCGCAGCCAAGCATCAGCATCACCAGACGGTCGAGCCCGAACGCCATGCCGCCGTGGGGCGGGGCGCCGTAGCGAAATGCGTCGATCAAAAAGCCAAAGCGCTGCTGGGCCTGCTCGGGCGTAAAGCCAAGCGCCTGGAACATCTGGCGCTGCACCTCGGGGGTGTTGATACGGATGGAACCGCCGCCGATTTCATTTCCGTTGAGCACCATGTCGTATGCCTTGGCGCATACGCTGCCGGGGTCAGAGGTCAGCTTGTCAAGGTCTTCCTCACGCGGTGCGGTGAAGGGGTGGTGCATCGCCACATAACGGTTCTCCTCCTCGTCGTACTCGAACAGCGGGAAGTCGGTAACCCACAGCAGGCACGGCTTGGAATCGTCGATGAGGCCAAAGCGTTTTGCCAACTCGCAGCGCAGCGCGCCCAGCGAGGCGAATACCACGCTGTTTTTGGGGCTGGCCACCAGCAGAAGAACGTCGCCGGTCTCGGCGCCGAGCGCGGTTCTCACCGCCGCGGCCTCCTGCTCCGACAGGAATTTTTCATAGCTGGAGCTTTCGCCGTTCGAGGTCAGGCGCGTCCACGCCAGGCCTTGTGCGCCGTAAGCCTTGAGGGTCTCGGTCAGCTTGTCGATTTCCTTGCGGCTGAGCTCGTCCGCCTTGCCCTTCAGGTTAATGCCGCGCACCGATCCGCCCGCCGACAAAGCGCCGGCGAACACACGGAACTCGGTATCTTTCAGAACATCGCTCAGGTTGACAAGCTCCAGGCCGAAGCGCAGGTCGGGTTTGTCGGAGCCAAAGCGCTCCATCGCCTCATGCCACGTGATGCGGCGGAACGGCGTGGGAATGTCGATATTCTGCAAACGCTTGTATACGTCGCGGATAAAGCCTTCTCCGATTGCCATGACGTCTTCCGGCTCAATAAAGGACATTTCGAGGTCGATCTGGGTGAATTCCGGCTGACGGTCCGCGCGCAGGTCCTCATCGCGGAAGCAGCGGGCCACCTGCATGTAGCGGTCGAAGCCCGAGAGCATCAAAAGCTGCTTGTACTGCTGGGGCGACTGCGGCAGCGCGAAGAAATTCCCCGGAAACACGCGCGACGGCACAAGGTAATCGCGGGCGCCTTCGGGCGTGGATTTAATCAGGATCGGGGTCTCGATCTCCAGAAAGCCGTTATCGTCAAAGTAATCGCGGGCAATTTTAACGATCTTGTGGCGCTGGATGATCTTGTCCTGCATGTCAGGGCGGCGAAGATCCAGGTAGCGGTATTTCAGCCGCAGTTCTTCCTTTACATTGGAATGCTCCACAATTTCAAAGGGCGGGGTCTCTGCCTTTGCGAGAACCCTCAGCTCCTGAACCTCAATTTCCACGTCGCCGGTGGGCAGCTCGGGGTTTTTGGCGGAGCGCTCGCGCACTACGCCGCGCACCGCGAGGACATATTCCGCGCGAACGCCCGCGGCTTTTTCAAAAATCTGCCGGTCGGTCGCGTCATTAAATGCCAGCTGCAAAAGGCCGGTGCGGTCGCGCAGGTCAACAAAAATCAGCTGTCCTAAATCGCGCTGACGCTGTACCCAGCCGCATACGACCACTTCTGTTCCAACGTGTTCCTGCCGCAGGGTACCGCAGTAATGGGTTCTTTTTAGTCCGCTCATAAATTCTGCCATTGTATCGTTCCTCTATCCTCAGGCTGAGCCTGCCAGTTTCTTTTCCTGAAATTGCCGCAGAAACAGCAGGTGTTTCCTTTCTTCCCCGCCAGAGACGGGGAAGAAAGGATCGTTTTCCGTGCTTTGTCTGCAACTGTATTTATTATAGTAAAAAAGCGCGGCTCCGTCAAATGGAAGAGTCTGCACCGGCCGGGCCTGCCGCTACCGTGGCCGCCAGAAACTGTGACGCAAAGGTCTCTTCGTCCAAAGCAATTTCTGTCAGCTCGCCCGTCTTCATGTTTTTCAGCTTACCGCGCCCGCTCTGCAGCTCGTCGTCTCCCAGCACCAGCGTGTAGTCCGCGCCGATCTTGTCGGCGTACTTCATCTGGGCCTTCAGGCTGCGCCCGCAGGAATCGAACTGCGCGAACACAGAACATTCCCGCATGCGGCGAACCAGGGCAAACGCGCGCTTCTGCGCGGCCTCACCAATAGCTGCAACGAACAGTTCGCACTGAGACTGCACCGGCAACTCTATTCCCTGCGCCTGCAGAATCATCAGTACGCGCTCAAGGCCGATCGCATAGCCCAGTGCGGGCAGGGGCTTGCCGCCCATTTCGGCCACCAGGCCGTCATAGCGTCCGCCGCCACAGAAGGTGCTCTGCGAGCCGAGGTCGTTCGATACAAATTCAAACACCGTGCGGGTGTAGTAATCCAGCCCGCGCACGATGGTGGGGTTTACCTCATATTTCACACCGGCGTCGTCCAGATAGCTCTTCACGCCGTCAAAGTGCTCGCGGCAGTCGTCGCACAGGTAGTCGAGCATGATGGGCGCGTCCTTTGCCACCTCTGCGCAGGGCGGATTTTTGCAGTCCAGAATGCGCATAGGGTTGCGGTCAAGACGGTCCTTGCAGGTATCGCACAGCTGGTCGATGGACGCCGCGAAATATTCCTTCAGTGCCTGGTGGTATTTGGCACGGCATTCGGGGCAGCCGATGGAGTTGATCTCGATGGAGTAGCCGCGCATGCCGAGGCGGTCGAAGATCGACTTGCCCAGCAGGATGGTCTCCGCGTCGGCGATCGGGTCGGCGGAGCCAAAGGCCTCCACGCCGAACTGGTGGAATTCGCGCAGGCGGCCGGCCTGCGGCTTCTCATACCGATAACAGGAGGTGAAATAATACAGCTTTACCGGCAGGCCTTCGTTGTAAAGGGCGTGCTCAAGCAGGGCGCGAACCGCGCCCGCGGTACCTTCGGGGCGCAGGGTAATGGAGCGCCCGCCTTTATCGTTAAACGTGTACATCTCTTTTTGAACCACGTCGGTGGTTTCGCCTACCGAACGCTGAAACAGCTCCGTATGCTCAAAAACAGGGGTGCGGATTTCGCCATAGCCATACAGTGACGCCTCTTCACGCATCACCTGCTCTACCACCTGCCAGCGCGCGGTCTGTTCGGGCAGAAGATCCTGTGTACCCTTGGGGCCCTGAACCAATAATGCCATAAAAAACACTCCTTATTTTCTGTTCCCGCCTTGCGGCGGGCGAGTTAAAACAAAACCCCCCGCTCCGCTGAGAGCGAGGGATCCTACCTGAATAGAGATAAATCCCAAGATCAGTACTTCGGATTTAAGATGTTGCGCCAGTCCAGGTCACCGCGCTCCAGACCGTGGATGAGAACCTCCGCGGTGGCGATGTTGGTAGCCACAGGAATATTGTGCATATCGCACAGGCTCAGCAGATTCATGTCGTTGGGCTCGTGCGGCTTCGGATTCAGGGGATCACGGAAAAACAGAAGAAGATCAACTTCATTATATGAAATCCGCGCCGCGATCTGCTGGTCGCCGCCCTGCGATCCGCTTAAAAAGCGCTGAATACTCAGCCCCGTGGCCTCCGATACCAGCTTGCCGGTGGTGCCTGTCGCGCACAAGCTGTGTCGGCTCAGCACCCCGCAGTATGCGATGCAGAACTGAACCATCAGTTCCTTTTTGGCGTCGTGGGCAATCAATGCAATATTCAATGCTTAATCCTCCTTCATCTGAATTTGATTAAAGTAGTTGCTGCGATGAATTTACAGCTTTTCCAGCCTTGCAAGGGGAACCGATTCTCCCTCCAGCCGGGCGGCCAGACGGTGAAACGCCTGCATCGCTGAAAAGTATGGTGAAACTGGCTTGCCGCCGGTAAACGCGGCGGCGGTTTCCGGGTCCTCCGGTACAATGCCGATCAGCCGGATTCCTGCGGCGTCGATCACATTGTCCAGATCATGGAATAAGCCGGATTTGACAAAATTTTTGTAATGAAACCGATTGACGACCAGTCTCTGCGATGAAATGCCGGTCTGTGTGAGCAGCAGCCGCACCTTGTCGCTGCCGCGCAGGCAGAGCGGGTCTGGCGTTGCCACGATAAGGGCTCTTTGCGCCGCGGCCGCGGCCGACTCAAACCCCGCGCCAAGGCCGGCGGGGCAATCGATCAAAACATGGTCGTAGTAGCGCGAAAGAATCGGTACCAGCCGCCGCATCAAATGGGGCGAAACGAGCTGCTCCTCGCGGTACGGCGCGGGCATCAGGTACAGCCCAGGCACACCGCATTCATAGATGGCGCGGATCGGCTCGCAGGAGCCGGAGACCACGTCGGAAATATCGAACATCACCTGGTCATCCAGAGCGAGCATGCGGTCCAGGCTGCGCAGTCCGGCGTCGCCGTCGATCAGCAGAACCCTGCGCCGGCGTTCGGCTAGGGCTCGTCCCAATCCGGCACAGACGGTGGACTTTCCCACGCCTCCCTTGCCGGATGTAATGACTGTTACCGCTCCCATAAGTCACTTCCTCGCTTATTAAGAACCTCGCACCGTAAGCAACAGCAAGCTGCCGACGGCTGAGAGAGCCTTGAAACTCGCAGCGAGATATTCTTCCCATTCTTGGAATGAAGTTCTTGATTTGTTCTCATTCTCGTTATCATACTAACACAATTGTGAATCTCCGTCAAAGATTTTTTTCGAAATTTAAACAAGGATAGTCACAATCCATAAATTGACTGAAAAAATAGAACACAATGTCAAAGTCAGAGCAAACCGCTCAGCCAGCGGTGGAAGAGACTCCCGAAGAAGTGCCGGAAGATGTTCCCGTGCCGGAGGCGGTTCCGGATGAGGTTCCGGAGGAAGTGGACTCCTCTTTGGCAGGGAATACCAGATTGCCGGAAGCGTCCACGGTTTTGCCGAAGAAATACGCGTCGAACAGATCGCGTGCGACCGCGGTGGAGTATTTGCTGTAGGCGCCGTATTCCAGTACGACCGCCACGGCGATTTCGGGATTGTCGTACGGGGCAAAGCCCACGAACACCACGTTGTCGGAATGCGGCGGTACCTGTGCGGTACCGGTTTTACCGGCCACGGCAATGCCGTAGTTCGCGAACGAGGAGGCGGTGCCCCCAACGCTGGTGACGGCGCGCATGCCCTTTTTTACCGTTTCAAGATTTTCCTTGGAAACGCCCACGTGATCGACGACCGTGGGGGAGTTCGGGTCGTTCTGCATAATCACCTTGTCGCGGTTGTAATCGGTAATTTTGCCGATGAGATGCGTTTTCAGCCGGGTGCCGTCGTTGACGAGCGTCGAGACATAGGTGGCCAGCTGCAATGGCGTGAAGGAGTTGTCGGCCTGACCGATCGCGGCCTGTACCACGTCACCGCCGTTCCACACGCCGCCGGCCGCAACGCGCACTTGCGGGCTGGAGAGAACGCCCGCGCCCTCGTTGATTTCGATGCCGGTTTTCTGCCCGAGACCAAAGCGCTTGGCATACAGGTCAAGCGTATCGATGCCGAGGCGGCGGCCGGTGTCGTAGAAGAAGATGTTGCAGGATTTCTGCAGCGCGGTGACGACATTGATTGTGCCGTGATAACCCATGCAGGTGGGCTGGTAGTCGTTCCAGAAGGTATACACGCGGTGGCAGGTAACGGTAGAGGAAGAATTGATGACCCCCTCCTGTAAAGCTGCCGAGGCGACCACCGGCTTAAACGACGAGCCGGGCATGAAGGAACCGACCAGCGCGCGGTCGTACATCGGCTTTGTTTTATCCTGGAACAGACCCGATACATAGGAAGGATTGCTGTTGTACTGATTTAAATCATAGCTGGGGAACGTTGCCGCCGCCAGCACGGAGAAATCCTTGACATTCAATACCACAGCGCCGCCCGCGACGCAATCCGCTCCCTTACCGCCGGAGCGCTTGCCCTCGTCCTGAGCGTTTTTCACGTTGTTCGCGAGCGAAACCTGCGCCACCCTCTGAAGGTTCTTGTCGATGGTGAGATAAATCGAATCGCCCGCAACCGGCGCCTGCGTTACCGTGCTGGAAGCCACGGCTCCGGTGCGCGTGGTCTCGATCACCTTCAGGCCGTTCGTGCCGCGCAGGTATTTTTCAAAATACGATTCCACACCGCTTTTGCCGATAGAATCATTATAGGCATAGCCGCCCAGATTATCCAGGCTGTAGGTGTTTCCCTGCTTTTTTTCTTCGGCATATTCCTCCTGCGAGATCGCGCCCAGCGTTCCCAGCACGTGCGGGGCGACGGTGCCGTCGGGGTAATCGCGCACGGTGGTCACCTCAACGGTGGCGCCGGGAAGATTCTGCGAGTTTTCGCTGATGATCCCGACGGTGTCAGAGGACACGCCCGTTGCGAAAGTGTATGGAGTGGAAACGGAAAAGCCCGAAATGTCCATATTGTAGCGCACAGAAAGAATCGCGCGCGTCTGGTTCGGGGAGTAGCCGTCGCATTCGTAGTTCTTTTTCATCTGGAGCACGCACTGCTCGGCGGTGGCGTAGGTATTCAGGCGCAGATGCTTGATCAGCGCTGCCACGTCGGAATCGCGGCCGGGAATAAACTCGTACGCCCCGGCGGCCGTTACCTGGATCGGCAGCTCGTCCACCCACGTTTCGCCGCGCTTTTGGAGCAGCGAAACAAGCTGAAGAATCGTTTTGTTCTGCGTGTCCTTTGTCATGGCGGACTTATCGAACACAATGGCGTATACGGTTTTGTTTACCGCCAGCGCGTTGCCGTTGCGGTCCAGAATTTCGCCGCGGGCGGCCGTCATTTTCACCGACGAGGTGTTGGTGCGGGTGGAAACATTCAGCCAGTAAGCGCCGTTGATGATCTGCCAGTCGATCAGGCGAAGGCCGTACACGGCGAACGCCGCCATGATGACCACGATACAGAAAATATAACGGGACAAGCCCTTCATGCGATTCATGGAAAACCTCCTGTCAGCCGGCGCTTTCCCGGATATTCAGTGCGAAGGCCCGGTTAAAGGCATAAATCAAAGGCACCGGAAGCAGCGTGTAAACAAAGCGGGGAAGAAAATGGCTGACCAGCGCAAAACCGGGGTACTCGTACCCCGAAAATACATAATAGAACAGCCACTGTAACAGCAGAAGCAGGCCGACGACCGCGGTAGAGAGCAGCAGGTCCGTCAGCAGGTTGGCCCGCAGCAGATGGACCGCCATCAGTCCGGCGCAAAAGCACAGAACAGAGAGCAGCAGCGTGTGGAACCCCAGCGCCGCGCCGCCGCTCATGCCGAAATCGAGCAGAACGCCGCAGAAAAGGCCAAAGCCCATGGCCGCGGTTTCGCTCTCGAACACAGCGATGGAAACGGCCACGGGCAGCAGCAGAACGGGGCGCGCGCCAAAAACCGGCGGGATCAGCCCCGGCGTTTCATTCAGCAGGTAGATCACAATGATTTCTATAGTATAGGCAAAGTAGCGCAGCAGCTTTTTCTTGTCCGTCATTTGGCAGCCTCCGAACCGGAAGCCGTGCCGCTGGAGGTGGTCCCGCTGCTCGAAGACGTATTGCCGCCGGACGGAGTGCCCGAGGGCTCGGGCAGCGAGCTGAGCGCTTCTCCCTTGCCGAGGAAGCTGGTGATGATGAATACGTCGCGCACGGTTTTCGGGTCAACAAACGGTTTGATGACCGCCATGTAAGAAACGCTGTACTCCTCCGGCCCGACCGAAACCACCTTGCCCACCGGCAGGTTTTTCGGGTAGATGCCGCCAAGGCCGCTGGTGACGATGATGTCGTCTTTCTGCACCTTGGTTTCGGAGGAAAGGTAACCGAGCTTCGCGTAGCCCTGTTCGTACAGCTTGATATTGCTGCTGACCACACCGCTTTCGCGGTTTACGCGGTCGAGCGCAGCCATGTTCGTATCGGGAGAAAAAAGAGTGGTCACCTGGCAGAACGTCGAGCTGACGCTCGATACCCAGCCGACTACGCCGCTTTCGGTGATCACGGGGCTGCCTGCGGCTACGCCCGCCAAAGAGCCTTTATCCACGGTAAAGCTGCCGAACACGTCGTTCGGGTCACGTCCCACCACAGAGCCGGAAACAAACGTGAAATCCTTGTTCTCGTTCTTCAGCTCTAAAAAGGTGCGGTATTGGTCGTTTTCCTGCTTGACCTGATAGTAATCGATCAGCTTGGCGCGCAGGGCGTCCACTTCTTTTTTCAGCTCCTGGTTCTCGCTCTCCAGATCACCGGCGGAGCGCCCCACGCTGGCCGCCGCATTGTTGGAAATGACAGTCGAAACCTTCTGCATGGGGGTGAATACGTGCCCCAAAAGAGAAGAAAACACAGAACCGCCCTCGGCCCCGGCGGAATAGATCATAATGCCCAGAACAACAAATACAATGCCCAGCAGAGCCTTAAAGCCCCGGCTGTGAAAGATATCTCTCAAAAAGTCACCTCCATCGGCATAGACGGCGGGGATGCCGCATGGACCAATCCCCCGTTTTCAGCGGAAAAAAGCGGAGAGCCACCAAAGAACCCTCCGCGAAAGTTATATTGCAGGCAAGGCTTATCTCTTCCGCGCCTTGTAGTATTCCGACGGCATGGTTACCTCCAGCCGCTTTCCGGTTCCGTCCACCACGCAGTCAAGCGGGCTGTCCGCCACATGTACCGGCATGTTCGTCTCCTGCGAGATCAGCATGTCCAGGCCGCGCAGCAAAGCGCCGCCGCCGGTGAGCATGATGCCGTGGTCGATGATATCCGCAGAAAGCTCAGGCGGGGTTTTCTCCAGCGTGCTCTTTACCGCGTCCACGATCAGCGCAAGCGGGTCGCTCAGGGCCTCGCGCACCTCGTCGGCATGGATCGTCACGTTCTTCGGCAGGCCGTCGAGCAGGTTGCGGCCCTTGATGACGACGGAAGCGTCCTTGGTTTCTTCGGTGGGGAACGCCGAGCCGATGGAAATCTTGATTTCCTCAGCGGTGCGCTCACCGATGAGAAGATTGTACTTTTTCTTGACGTAGGAGATGATCGCCTCGTCGAATTTGTCGCCCGCCACGCGCACGGAACAGGAGGTAACAATATCGCCGAGCGAGATCACGGCCACCTCAGTGGTGCCGCCGCCCAGATCGACCACCATGCTGCCGGTGGGCTCTGCTACGGGCAGGCCTGCACCGATCGCCGCAGCCATAGGCTCTTCAATCAGATCCACCTGGCTCGCGCCGGCCTGACGCGCGGCGTCCTCCACGGCGCGGCGCTCCACCTCGGTAACACCGGAGGGGATGCACACCACGATGTGGGGCTTGCTGAACATATTTGATTTGGTTGCTCTCTTGATAAAATGCTTGAGCATCGTCGCGGTGATGTCGAAGTCGGCGATCACACCGTCTTTCAGCGGCCGAACCGCCACAATGGAACCCGGGGTGCGGCCGATCATTTCCTTGGCCTGCGTACCGACTGCCAAAACCGTGTCGGAGCGGATGTCCACCGCCACAACCGACGGCTCGCGCATCACGATTCCTTTTCCTTTCATGAACACCAAAGTATTGGCTGTCCCTAAATCGATTCCAATATCCTTTGCAAACATGGATGTTCCCCTTTCATTCCCGCCCGTTTTATGTGAATCAAAAATCATTGATAGAGTGTTCTTGTCAATTCCCGAAAAAAGGCGCAAAAACCCAATTAGTCCGAATATCCCTATTATAACCGCTGAACCGTCATTTCTCAACAGGAATCCGAAATAATCACAAAAAATTCATTTTTTTGAAAGAAATCATTTGCAAGAAAGCTCATGGATTTTTCTCTTCCTGTTTGGGTGGGCGCACGTAGGGCTGCATTTCTATGCAGCATGCCCCGTATTTTTGAAAATTGGCCCGCGCTTCGTTTAAGGTGATCCCGTGGTTTTCGTCGCTCGCCTCGTCCGGGCCGCCGAGGAACACATCGTTTTCCCAGTAGCAGACGGGACAGATATAGGCGATGGCCTCCTCCTCCGGAACGGGGAAAGTCAGGCAGCCGCAGCAGGGGCACGGATGATTCGTGAAAATTCCTCCATTCAGGATGCTTTTGCCGGAATGCGGATCACCGCAATTGCCAAGCGCAAAACCGCCGGTCAGTGCAGATTCTGCC
>JAEXDU010000201.1 GCA_023401495.1 Bacillota bacterium | reverse complement strand
AAAAAATGATAAAATACCTATTGACCCTGACGCGGCGTCATAGCTTATGATACTCTTTGAAAGGAGGAATTCCCACATGAACACCAACGAGGTTGCGAGCCTGACCGGACTGAGCGTGCGCACGCTGCATCATTACGATGCAATCGGTCTGCTGTGCCCGCAGCGGAACCCCGAAAACGGGTACCGGGAGTATTCCGAAGAGAATCTGGATCGTCTGCAGCAGATCCTGTTCTTCAGGGAATGCGGTTTTCCCCTTTCTGTCATCCGCGAGCTGATGGAAAATCCCGAATTTGACCGGGAGCAGGCATTTCAGGTGCAAAAAGCTTACCTGGTGCACGAGCGCCGGCGGATCGACACCATGCTGGATACCCTACTCAAAACACACAAAACATGGAAAGGAGAAATCACCATGACACCGAAAGAAAAATTTGAAGGCTTCGATTTCTCGAAGAATCCTTATGAAGAAGAAGCGCGTCGCCGCTGGGGCGACGAAACGGTTCAGAAAAGCAACGACACGCTTTCCGCTCTGGGAAAAGAGGGGCAGGAAAAGGTCGCGCACCAGATGGAAGACATTTTCCGCACGCTCGCACAGTACCGTCAGCTTCCGCCGGATTCCCCCTATGTACTGGAGAAAGTCGGACAGTTCTATCATTTTCTGAACGACAATTTTGGCTATCACTATTCGCCGGAAGCTTTCGCGGGACTGGGTCAAATGTATGTGCACGACTCACGCTTTACCGAAAACATCGACAAATACGGCGAGGGTCTTTCGGCTTTTCTGGCACAGGCCATGAAGCACTATGCCGACACTTTGAACTAACGGCACCGAGTGATACCGGGGAAAGGATTTGCCCCTATCAAAACAAATCCAACCATACAAAGCGGGAGCGAGCCCTTTTCAGGGGCACGCTCCCGCTTTCTCTTTATGATGATAGAAAAGGAAATCAATCTTTTACGAAGGTGCCTTGTTCCAGCTCCAGAAAGGCCTGCTGCAATTCTTGACGGGTATTCATCACGATCGGACCGCCCCAGGCAATCGGTTCTTTCAGCGGAGGGCCGCTGAACAGCAGAAAGCGTACGCCCTGTGCGCCCGCCGTGACCGACAGCTCTTCTCCCTCACGGAACAAAACCGCATGCTTTTCCTGAACCGTTCCATCCTGCTCCGCAAAGCTGCCTTCTCCGCGCACCACATACACAAACACCGTATCCGCAGCAGGAACGGTCAGATTCCATTCGCGGCCGGGGTTCAGCGCAACGTCCAGCATCGTCATCGGAACAAATTCGCCCTGCCCGGGGCCTGCTGTGCCCTGGTAGCTACCAGCGATCACGCGGGTGGTGCCTGCCTCGGTTTCCACCGCAGGTACCTGCTCAGCGCGAATATCATGATATTTCGGGGCTGTCATTTTATCTTTGGCCGGCAGGTTCAGCCAAAGCTGTACCCCCAGCATACGGGGACTTTCCTTCGGCATCTCCTGATGCAAGATGCCGCCGCCCGCCGTCATCCATTGACAGCAGCCGTTATCAATACTGCCCTTATTGCCGAGGCTGTCGCCGTGCTCGATCGTTCCCTCGATCAGATAAGTGACTGTTTCGATCCCCCGGTGCGGATGCCACGGAAACCCCTTCACATAATCAGCCGGATCGGTGGAATCGAATGCGTCCAGCATCAGAAACGGGTCAAAATCCTCTACGTCCGGGCGGCTGATCACGCGTACCAGACGCACCCCCGCGCCGTCATATTGTGTGCTTCCGGTAACTGTTTTACGAATGGTTCTTCTCATGCTGTGTTCCCCTTTCCGTCCTCTTTGTTTTCTATTAATTTCGATAATCATTCTCATATTATTATATCATAACATACTGTTCCGGATTTTACCATACCTTACTTTCCACTGCCGCAAGATGACTTTTCTTTTACTTTGTGGTATACTAAAATCAGAAAGGATGAGTGCTGATGGAAAAAATGATTCCGCGGGACAAAATGAGCAAATCACAGCGCAGAAAGCTGGATCTGCAAAAGCGCGCCGGTTGGGGCAGCCTGAATCCCGTAACCAGAAGAACACCGAACGGAAAAGCATATAATCGAAAAAAGATTCAAAAGGGAGTGGATGAAGAATTCCGCCGTTTTGAATCTTTTTCTTTTTGCTTTATTTCAGCAGGGCCTCTTCCCATTCTTTCTCGCGGAAGCCAACCAGCACTGTTTTTCCATCCGTCAGAATCGGCCGCTTGACCAGCATTCCGTCGGTGGAAAGAAGCGCCAGCTGCTCCTCCTCACTCATATCCGGCAACTTTTTGGAAAGCTCCTGCTCCCGATAGGCGATACCGCTGGTGTTGAAGAATTTTCGCAGCGGAAGCCCGGATGCACGATACCATTGCGTTAGCTCCTCATGCGACGGATTCTGCTCTTTAATATTCCGCACCTCGGCGGAAATCCCATGCTCTTTCAGCCAGCATTCGGCCTTTTGGCAGGTGGTGCATTTGGGGTAACATACAAATAAGCGCTCCATTATGATTCCTCCTGTTCTTCTATTACATACTGTACCCGGCCAACAATGCCGGATTCCAGCATTACTTTAATGCCGTGCGGATGATTCGGGCTTTTTGTGAGCAGGCGTGCAACCCGCCCCCGCGTCAGACGTCCCGTTGGCTGATCCTGCTTTTGGACGACGTCTACCAATGACCCAACCGTTATATTTTTTCTTTGCTTTCCATCCATGGGTTTGATACTCCTTTTATTTTCAAAGAAAGATTCTTTCCATTTTCTTTTTTAGGACGGTCTTACCTGTGTCTTATTCCAGGGCAGGCTTTTTTCTTTGTCATCTTGAGATGAAAGAGTATTTTTAACGGGTGCCCCCGCGTGGGATTCCGCTTGCGCAGGCTTGCCCCTCATGCCGGGGCGGGCACTTACTTTCGTGAAAGGACGAAAGTAAGCAAAGGCCTTCCAAAGCACACCTTTGGAATCCGTTTGGGGAACGGTTCCTGACGGTGCAAACGAAAGCTGTCCGTAAGGCGCTCCAATGAAAATGCCCACTCTCCTAGCAACAGCAAATCAAAAGCTTAGCGCTTTCGTCCGTCGGCGGGCATTTTCAGAGCGCTCTCGTTGGCTCGCAGAGGGCTACCTGACGGTAGTTTCGATTTGTCGATTTGCAGATGATGTTTCACAGAGCAGCAACTTCTCGTACCTTTTTGCGGACGCCGAAGCCCACCTTGATGCACTTGCTTCACGCGCAGGCCGTGCCTGTGCGTGGAACAGAACCAGAGCGGGAGCTTCTCCCGGTTTCCAAAGGCAGCGCCTTTGGTCGTTGAGTGGGGGTTCCAAGGGGGAGAGAATCGAAACTCTCCCCTTTGGCGAATCTTTGCTTCCTTTCTTTTCGTCAAGAAAGGAAGGGCCTGCCCCGGCCTGAGGGGCAAGCCTGCGCCAGCAGACAGGCTGGGTCTGTACACACATCGCGAAAAAACCCGCAAAAAAAACAACTCACTTTCGCGCGAACAAAAAATCTCTGTCAAATGGAAGAAAACCCGCCTCGGCCTGAGGGGCAGACCTGCGCCAGCAGAATTCAAATATGAGAGAAGCACAGAAAAAATTCCGCTTTCTCAAAAATTCAATAAAAGCTTTGCTTCGGTTTGTGCCGTGAGGTTATTATAACATGATGGCAGCCGCAAAGCCCCCCGACCATATAAAGCCGTTTCCTGAACAGTGTTATCATGTTTCAATGTTCTCTCAGGCGTCGAAAGCTCTGCTTTCGTTCACGCCGTGAGGTTATTATAACACAAATTCCATTCATTCCCAAATCATTCCCCATAAACTGCTGTGATTTTTCAAGCTAAAGAAGCATCCGATCTTCCCGTCCGATGAAATTCTTTGCATGTTTCTGCAAAAGACTTCATCCAATTGCAGGATACTTTCATACAGAAATTTCGGAAAGGGAATATTGACAGAAAAACGCCCTATTTTTCTTTTTCTTTTGGGGCCGTTATCCCGTGACAAACCGCCATTTTCGTTGTATAGTAATACACATTAACAGATTTTTTACTTTACATTATTTCAGCCCCTTGTTTCTGAAAAATCTGATCGGCGCTTTGCATCCCAGTCAAATGGACAACGGCGCTTTCTCCGCCGGTACGGCTCTCGTACCCCTGCCCAAATACAGCTTTAAAGGAATTGGTGTGATCTTGTTGCACAGCAAAACGCTTCTCATCATAAAACAGCGAACCTCTTACTTACTGGAAAAGTATCTTTCCGGAAAAAGCATCCACTACCAGCAGGTTCTTGCGCTGGCTTTGCCCATCTTTTTGGAGCAGGCCTTTATTCTGGGCATCAACTTTTTTAACACGGCCCTCATCAGCACCGCGGGCGTTGCGGCAATCAGCGCCGTGAATATGGTGGATTCGCTGAATCTGCTGATGACGACGATTCTGGTAGCGGTGGCCACCGGCGGTACGGTAGTAGTGGCGCAGTATCAGGGCAGCCGCAATCAAGAGATGGTGTCGCGCTCGACCGAACAAACGGTAGCGGCGGTTCCTCTTCTGGCATTAGGCCTGGGTCTTGTCTTGATTCTGTTCCGCGACCCGATTTTGTGGCTGCTGTTCGGCAGCGCCGACGCGGACGTTTTTTCAAACTCACGTCTCTATCTTTTGGGCAGTGTTCTTTCTTACCCTGCGTTTGGTCTGTACCAAGGCTGCGTCTGCTGCCTGCGCGGTGTAGGGCGCACCCGGCCCGCTTTAGCGCTGACTTTGATCACCAATGTGTCTTACGTGCTTTTGAATCTTCTGTTTATTTCTGTATTCCACTGGGGCGTGATCGGAATGGCCGTTGCGGTGAATATCGCACGCGGCCTGGGTGCGGTCTGTTCGCTTCTTTTCCTCACCCGCCTGGACGACACCCTTCATTTTGAATACCGGGGCGCTCTGCGCCTGAACAAGGATATTTTGAGACGGATCATGTACATCGGTCTCCCCTTCGCGGCGGAACAGGTGTTCTTTAACGGCGGCAAGCTGCTGACGCAGACTTATATTGTCGCCCTAGGTACTCTGGCAATCACTGCGAACGCCATTGTCTGGTCGATCATTATGGTGTTACAAATTCCCAGCAACACCATCAGCCAGGTTGCTGTAACGATTATCGGCCAATGTATGGGCCGGCGGCAGGTTGACGATTCCCGCAAATTCATCCGGACATTTGTGATCCTATCGAGTGTATGCTATTTGATTATGCTGCTGGTCGTTCAGCCGCTTCTACCCGGCCTGATCAGCGTTTTCAACCCACCGGAGCAGATCGTTCCCGAAATCCGGCGCATCGTGATCGTGACTGCGATCGCCATGCCCTTCGTGTGGTCACTTAGCTTTATTATTCCTGCCTCCATCCGCGCGGCGGGCGACGCCAAATTCAGCTCGGTTGTTTCTCTGTGCTGCATGTGGACCCTGCGTGTTGCCGGCGGTTGGCTGCTGGCCATTCCGTTCGGCTTGGGACTCATCGGCATTTATCTGGCGATGATCCTCGAATGGACGATCCGGTCCGGAATCTTCCTGTTCCGGGTAAAGGGCAACAAATGGTATGCGCATCATCTGATTGATTAAATGTCCCAAAACAGGAAAGGATACCTTATGAAACCGGAATATACCCTGATCCGCTCCAGCCGCAAAACCCTTTCGCTGGAGATTACGCGTGATGCCGCCGTGGTAGTGCGCGCCCCCAAGCGCTGCCCGCAGAGAGAAATCGACCTGTTCGTCACCCAGCGGGAAAGCTGGATTCAATCCGCTCTGGAACGACAGCGCAGCCGCATAGAGCAGCACCCCGAGCCGAGCGACGAACAGTGCGAACAGCTTATTCGCCGCGCAAAGGAAATCCTCCCGGAACGGGTCGCCTATTATGCCGGCCTGATGGAACTGCACCCCACCGGCATTACGATCACGGGGGCGGTCTCCCGCTTTGGCAGCTGCAGCCCCAAAAACCGGCTATGCTTTTCCTGGCGGCTGATGCAATACCCGATGCGCGCTGTGGATTACGTTGTGGTACACGAGCTGGCTCATATCCGCCATAAAAACCACGGCAGGGATTTTTATGCACTGGTACAATCCATTTTGCCGGACTACCGGGAGCGCTGGCAGCTACTGAAGGAATGATGTTGTTTTGAAGGCAAAATGTTGGAAGCAATCATTTTTTGTATGGAAAATGAGCAAAATCCATTGACATAGCATACAACTTATGGTATCATAACTCTCGCACCTTGTGTTGGAGGGGTGTCCGAGTGGTTTAAGGAGCTAGTCTTGAAAACTAGTGATCTCGCAAGGGACCAAGAGTTCGAATCTCTTCCCCTCCGCCATTCGTCAATAAAGCTGACAAGCTTATCAATAAAATAGATTCGGAGAAATACCCAAGTGGTGAAGGGGCTCCCCTGCTAAGGGAGTAGGTCGGGTAACCGGCGCAAGGGTTCAAATCCCTTTTTCTCCGCCAAGAAGACAAACCAACTTTTAACTTAGTTAAAAGTTGGTTTGTCTTCTTTATACTTGGAAGTAGCAAGGCTTTGGGCCCCAATATATTTAAGAAAATGAGCCGCGATGGGTTTTAGCCCTTCGTGGCTTTGCTTTAACCAAATACCTTATTTTCCCTATGCACACTTTATAGGACATAAGAAAAGACTAATCTGCCTCTTGAGCCCTATAATGTTTTCCAGTAATTAGTATTCGACTTTTTTCTTGATGTATTGTAATATTATTACAGTTATAGATTATAAGTATTTATTGTAATATTTAGGAGGAATAGAATGGATTTCTATTTATACATCTGCTTTCACGGAACTGGGAACCTCGCTTGCAACATTGGTAGTGAAAGGAACAGCTTCTGCAGTAAACTCGAAAATTAAGGCGATTAAAGATGAAAAGAATGTTGAAAAAGCAAGAGCTACATACGATGAAATTATCAATGAATTGATTGCTGAGCGAGAGGAAGGTGTCCGAATTGCTCAAGTTTATAAAGCAGAATTAGATAGAATTCAAATCAGCGACGACGATATCAAACATCTTCATAATACAGTTGAACGTATTTTAGAAATATTAAAGGTTATGAGCCCCTCTGCACCCATTCAAACTTTCGAACAATTGAAAGAACTTATCAGTATCGATACATTGAAAGCGATACAATTACTAGGATTTAATTATAAGGCTGCCATCGGTTAACCATTAACGGAACTTTGTTCAAGTGCAATCTTATCGAAAAGAAAGGCTTCAACGATTTAAACAGACCAGAAATGAACATTGAAAATTACGAACGTAAAGTTGGTGACCTAAGATGAAAAAAGGGGCAAATTTTGAAAGTTTTGTAGCATATGTGTATTCAAACCTATTAAAGTTCAGTGATTGCAATAGTGTCGTATCCAGAAATATTTCAATAAAAGGGTTGAGTGGTTCAACACACGAATTTGATGTATACTACGACTTTCACCATCTGAATTTGTTATTTAGAGTGGCTATAGAATGTAAAGATTGGGAACGGCCGGTTGATAAGGGCAGAGTACAGGAGTTTTGGGCAAAAATCGATGATTTAAGCAATATCGCAGGGGTTATGATCGCCAAAAGCGGCTATCAAGTTGGCGCTGTGCAATTCGCTGAATCAAAAGGGATCATGCTTCTAACGATACAAGATTTACCCTCCTTTACTCAGATCGTAGCTAAAAACATACAATGGCTTCTATTGCCCGATGAAAAATCTATAGGACAACCATTTTGGACTCTGATGGAGAAGGACGGTAACCATTTGACCGGAAACTATTTTAGTTTAAATCCAAATCCGGAGCCCCAAATACCATTCTTTTTTACAAAAAATCTTGCAGAATCATTTTTAAAATATCTTCCTGATCAAGAACGTTGGTGTGTTAGAGGAATTTCTCAAGCTCAATTAAAAACATTGGTCAATTTATCAATTGAGCTGAGCCACCATAAATTCGCCTTATGCCTCCTACCTACAAACAGAGATTTTCAAATTGAGTTTATTCTACTCGACGCCGAAGAAATACGGCGTAATTATTGTTTTACATAGAGTTTTAATTGCGACTCAAATCCGCATACAGAGCGCTTTCTATCTTTTTAATCGACTCATACTCATAACAGATAGAAAAAACTTTCCATAGGCTTTCATTGAAAACCGATAAAATGAATCGCAGGTAATGAATTTGTTATCAGCAGATGATTATCATCTGCTGCCCTGATTACGATCTATCAGCAATTAATCGAGCAGCACGAAAGGAAATAAAAAATATGAGTTCCATTGAAATTGATTTGGCCCAATTTGATTTAATTTTGCCTGAAGAAAACCGCCTGAATTGCCTGGGTATTAATGTGAATCCGTCTGGATATATCTCATTGACAAAAAATCTGCGTGCTAAAATCGGCTGGGATAAAGTGGTCTTTCTCGTTCACAAAAAAGGCAGCATTGTACTCATTAAAAAGCATGCAGAAGAACCGCGACATTTTACAATACCAAAATCAAATTCCATCAACGCAAAAGAACTCGCCCAAAAGTTATTGGAGCTTGGCATTTCACTACCCGCTTTTTATACTATGTCTTGGAACGACGAACTGAAAATATGGACAGGAGTTTTAGAAAAGAAGCCTCCAAAAATGCTGCCAGGAAAAACGTCAAAAAAGAAAATGTCAAAGCTTTCGGATCTTATTTAAACATAAGAAATGGATAGCTATAGCATTTTCTTTGAGAAATTAAGCAAAAAATTCGATAGAGCCATCAAAAGAGAATGTATGGTTTTTCGAGGAAAAGCGAGTGAAGCTGAATTATATGCTACTGCTTTGATTGCGCTATGGTATGCAGATATTACATACAAGGGCGATATTTTGAATTTTGAATTATATGTAACCAGCTGTATCCACGAAGCACTTAAAATCTATCTTCTAAAAAGTCGGTTAAAAGGATGCTTCTTTTCTCTTAACAAACAAATCGGCCGGTATGGTTCAACTGTAGAAGCTATTACAACTATTCAAGCTCCTGCGGCAGACTGGGATATGCAGTTAATGGTTTCCTCATTTGTTTCCCGGCTTAAAGGTGTGGAAAAGAAGGTTGCCTGCGCCCTATTAGGCAAATCGGATACAACGGATATTATGGCCGATTATCAGCTTTCAAAGGAAGAATTGAATCATATTCTCTCTCATCTACGAGAGGAATGGATAATACAATATGGAATGCCCTAGGTTTTATGTACGGCGAAAGTAGTAATTATGCGGCATATTTCATCGCTAAATATTCAGCAGTAGTAGTGATAGGCAAGATGTAGCCCTCTTTTTTCTTTTATGTTTCCAACTTGCATTTTCATGACCTAACTTGTCAAATCGCATGAATGTAAAGTTCATACGGCTGTTTTGTAGTCTTTCCTTTCATCTTGTGATATACTTAAGTTAGTTTATGCTAACGTACAAATATACCTAAAGGAGTGAGTTTATGAGCCATCCTGCGCCCCTGGATTCGCAGTCTGTACAAGGAACCATGCTGATTCCCCTATGGGGCCGCGCTAAATACAGCGCAAAATATCCGAACATTCTTCAGGACAAAGACGCAATGGAAATCATACGAAAGCATTCGTTTGATTTTTCCGGCATTGAAAAGACCTTCGGCGATTTCAGCGGACTTTGCTATATTGTCCGCGCACGGAAAATGGATGACGCCGTTCGCCGTTTTATGGAAAAGCACCCAAAGGGCACCATTGTCAACATAGGGGCGGGGCTGGATACCGGATTTTCCCGTGTAGATAACGGCAGCATACATTGGTACAATCTTGATCTGCCCGATTCGATTGCGTACCGCAAAACGCTGCTGCCCGATACGGAACGGAGCACCTGCATTCCCAAGTCGTTCTTTGACGAGTCGTGGTTTGATAATATCCACTTCGATAAGGACAACGGAATTCTGTTTATTTCGGGCGGTGTCTTCTACTATTTCAAGGAAGAGCAGCTGAAAGCCATCTTCTCCTCCATGGCACGCCGATTTCCCGGGGGCGAAATATACTTTGACGCGGAATCGAAAACCGCCGTGGAAAAGTCTAATGAAATGGTACAGAAAACCGGGAACAAAGGCGCGCAGATGTACTTCTATGTGAACGATGCCACGGCCATACGAAGCTGGTCCACGGCGATTCGTGAAGTGAGCCTTGAGCCGTACTTTAAGGGACTTACCTATACGGATGGCTTGAAAATACGCGCGCAGATGGCATTGATGGACAGGGCTGGAATGATGAAGTTCGTTCACGTAAAATTTGCCGACTGAAGAAGTGCTCATTCTGATACTCGGTATGCCATCTTTCCCTTTGGCCTGCTGGACGATTCTGCTTTCCGGATTCCCGGACCTTTTTATAGCAGCGAATTTCCGTTTTGCCGCGTGGAACCTGTGTTTTTGTTTTCAGGTGCATCTCTTGCTCTCTCCAGAAAAAGCCGCATGATCAAAAGATCATGCGGCTTTTGTTTTATCTGAAACTGATGATACGCATCTCACAAATAGAAAATCGCCGGATAGGCAAAAGAAGTTTTCTGGATTTACTTTCATACCAGCCGGCTTCTTTTCAAGCCGAAAGAACGGCATCTGCAAAGCACAACCAACTCAAATTCAAAACCATTTTTTCTTCTTGAAAAATAGGATCATCACAATACTGACGGCGGCCATCACTGCCCAAACAACAGGATACCCCCACGTCTGGTTCAGTTCGGGCATATATTTAAAATTCATCCCGTACACGCCCACAATAAAAGTGAGCGGGATAAAAATGGTGGAGATGATGGTCAGCACCTTCATGATTTCGTTCATCCGGTAGCTGATGTTAGAAAAATGCAGGTCGGCCAGGCCGGACAGCAGATCGCGGTAAGTTTCGGTAGAATCGATGGCCTGCACAATATGATTGTAAACATCCCGCAGGTACGGTTCCGTTTCGGGATGAATCAGCTCGCTCGACTCCTTGTCCATCAGCGAGGCAACATTGCGCAGCGGCCAGATATGCCGGTTGACACGCAGCAGATTTTTCTTGATCGCGCGGATTTGCAGCAGATGCTGCTTTGTGGTTTGTTCCATGATGCTGTCTTCCAGATCGTCGATCTGCCCGCCGACCGTTTCGAGCACGTCGAAATAGCCGTCAACGATAGCATCCAGCAGCAGATAGACCAGATGATCCGCCCCCATGGAGCGCACACGCGCATCGGCCTGAATGCGCCTGCGGATGCTCTCGAACACATCCCCTTTGGTATCCCCAAAGGTAAGGACATAATTGTGCCCAAGCAGAATATTGGTGTGCTCTACCGTCAGAGTGTCACCGGTAAAATAAATCATTTTCGTCACGACGGAAAGAAACCCGTCGTACTCTTCCACCTTAGCCCGCTGAAACTGATTGCGCAGATTGTGAATGACCAGCGGGTGAATATGAAACACAGTTCCGATCTCATTCAATAGCTCTTCGCTGCAGGGACCATCCACATTGATCCACCGCACGTGTTTTTCAGCAATATCGGCCAGCGAATCCAGCCACGGCGAGGATGAAAAATCCCAAAGGAAAATATCACAGACATCTGTACTGTAATCAAAAATCTCGATCGACGGCCATTCTTCGGGTTCTCCCAAGCTTTTTTCCCGCTCCATTGGAACAAATTCCTCCTGTTTTCATTCTTCTTATGTGCTCACTCTTACTTTATTCTGTCCTGTTCATCGCACTGTGAATGGATTTATTCTTTCGAACTGCGATCTCGTTTTTGAATTTTGCTCTTTTTCCCGCAAGCGATGAGCAAAGTTCTGTTATCGCTATTATACCACAAATTTACAGGAAGATATTAGCACAGATAATCGACAGCAGAATCATTCGACCGATGGTTCAACTCTCTCAAGCGCCTAAAGCTTTGGATTGAACCGTAAGGTTATTATGAGGTATTTTAGCTTCACGCACTCTTCTCCTATGTTTCAGAGAAAGCTCTGTATCGTATGATTTTTCCATACAAAAAGAAAATATTTGCAGAGTATCTGGTAAATTTAACAACTTGGCAGTAAAATAAAAGCAGCCTGGTATTTATTGAGGCTGAAAAGGAAAGAATTTCAAGTGATATCACAAAAAGAAAGGATGTACTTTATGAAGGCAATGCTTGACAGATCGGGTTGTATTTCCTGCGGACTCTGTGCAGAAACCTGTCCAGAAGTATTTCGCATGGCAGACGACGGCGTAGCAGAGGTTTATCAGGAGGATGTTCCGGAGAGCGCAGAGGCAACAGCCGTTGAAGCGCAGGAAGGGTGTCCTGTTTCCGTTATCACAGTAGATTAAGTTTTCTGAAAAAGCTGTGGCGGCCATTCATGAGGCCGCCACAGCTTTTTTATGGGAACACGTTATTCATCCTTCAAAAACATCGTTTTCAGCAATTGCTTCCCGGTTTCTGTGCGGAACAGGGTTGACAGAACGTTGCGGATCGCCTGTTCGCTCAGCGCATCCTCATAGGCGTTTACCAGAAAATCCGCCTCCACCAGAATCTGGTGATCCATCTGCTGAATATTGCCGTAAGTATGATGATGCCCTACCAGCCAGCATACACGGTCTACAAACGGCTCCGGATAACCGAGCGGCCTTAAAAGTGCCTCGGCCTCCGGCGGGCCCTCAAGCTCCTGATACTTTCCTGAGCTGCTGTGGTATTTTTCCTCGCTGTTTTTAATCCCAATATCGTGCACCAGGGCCGTTACCTCAAGGATTTCCTGCATATCGGGATCAATGTGCTCCATTTCTCCAATCAGTTTGGCAAAATGATACACCTTAATGAAGTGCTGAATCCGTTTTGGGTCACCGGCGTAATAGTCGATCATTTTGACCGCAACCTGCTGCGTACTGTTCATGCCTGAATCACTCCTTTTCACTGCCCTGCCGTTCTGTTGCACTTACAGATCATTCTTCAAAAAGCCTTTGATGCTGTTCGGAAACAACACGGACGGCATCTGTTTTATGGGAAAAGCGGGCACGCCCTTATGGCAGTCCGCGCGAACAGTGATTTGTTTCTTTCTTTATATCACACCTGCGGCATTCCCGCAACCAGATCACGTAATCATTTCAAAAAGATTTTCTAAAAGTTTAATCAGCCTGCTCCTGTACCCTTTGGCGGATCAATTCCAGATTGGATTTCAGGCGTTCGTCCGCAGGCCGCATGCTGCAGGCCTTTTCCGCGTGATCCTCCGCCTTCCCATACAGGCCCAGATAATAGGCGGAAACCGCCCCCAGATCGTACAGCTCCGCTCCCCAGCATTCCGGCTCCATCAGGTAGCTGCCGCTCTTTTGCGTGATCGCCAGCGCCGACCGCACCATGGTATATACCAGCGGCCAGTTTTTCTCCTCATAGGCCAGTCTGGCGAAAGCCAGATAAGGCTCACGCACCGTCGGGCATTCCTCAATCGCGCGGAACAGCCATGTCACGGCCGCCTTGCCATCCTGCAATTTTTCATAGCTCTGCGCGATAAACCGCATGGCGGCGCTTCTCTCTTCGCCCCATCTTGCCGCCGGAAGCTTTAAATACTGTTTCAGCGTTTCAATTGCAGAATCATATTTCTGGTAATACAGATACTCCCGGCCAAGCCAGAACATGGCCCTGTCATCAGACGGGTTTTCCTTTACCGAAAGCTCCAGCAAGGGCAGATACTGGCTTCTGGGCTTTGAAACGTCCGGGTAATGATGAAGAACGAGCTCCTCGATCCATATCTCGTTTTCTCCGCCTTCCCCGGTGTATTCCAAAATCTCATGTACAGGGCGAATCCAGTGGAAATCATGCCGCCGGTGAATCTTTTCTCTCTGGTATTTTTGATCGGGCATACCGTCGGAACGATGATTCCAGATATACGGGTATTTTGCGCGGGTATACTCCGGGCTCCAGGCAGATTCCAGAACCGCTGTCCACCCGGGCTCATGGATTTCATCCAGATCGATCGACACACAGATGTCTACGTCGTCGGGAACATGGCTGAGCGCGCGGTTCCGCGCCTCATCAAACCGCCAGGGAACAATTTTCTCTTCATAGACCGTCGCGCCGCGCTCCCGAAGCTTTTCGACCGTGCGGTCTATGGAGCCGGTATCGACCACAATGACCAGATCGGCTTCGCCGACGGAATCCATCCAGCGGTCGACAAACTTTTCCTCATTTTTACTGATTGCGTATACACAAATCTTATATTGGCCCAATCGCATTCTCCCCCTTATTCAAGATCATCTCCTTCTGATAGTATATGACCCTGCTTTGGGGAGAGTGCCGAAGAGGAATTGACATTATAAATGAATAAGCCACTTATAAAGTGAGCGATTTCTTTCTCCGTCTGCGGCGGAGAAAGAAATCGCTGTATTTGCATAAGATCATATTGTCTCTATATCATCCTGTTTTGGGAGAATGCCAAACCGGGCGGGCTCTAAAACAGCCGCCCGGCGATTGGGTTCCGAATTTTTTAGACCAAAGCGGCGATCGCACCTTCGCGGCTGCCTGGCAGCAGATCAATCACCGGAATCTCGATCATGGTATAAGCGCCGGGCTGCTGGCGCATTGCGGCTCTGGCGCACGCAACCATAATCTGCGATGTCAGGGCGGGGTTGTTGATCTCCATACGAAACTCAAACCGCTGGTTGTCCGTTTCGCCGGATACCCCCTTTCTCTCCATCAACACGCCATGCCCTTTATCGATGACGGCATCGATATCGGGAACCTGAATCACAT
>JAEXDU010000153.1 GCA_023401495.1 Bacillota bacterium | reverse complement strand
TCGCGGCAGGAAAGCACCGCGACATCCGGCGGCAGAAAATGATTCATCGCGGGCGTAAGCCGCTCGCATGGAATGTTGCGTTCGATTTTCGCACTGATACAGAACTGCCGGGCATGCACGCCGGTATCGGTTCGGCTGCAGGCTTTTACGTCCGGCACACAGCCAACCACCTGAAGCATCGCCTGCTGAAAGACCTCCTGCACCGAAATGGCGTTGTTCTGCACCTGCCACCCGTGGTAGGCAGACCCGTCATAGCTGATGTTGAAAAGAATGTTCCGCATGGCGCTCCCTCCCGTTAAAACAGGCTGGGCAGCAGCATCACGCAAAGCGCCACACCAACGCACGCGGCGGAAGAGACCGCAATCGCCCATCCGTCCAGAATTGTCATATGCAGGCTCTTCATTTTCGTGCGGCCCTCGCCGCCGCGGTAGCAGCGGCACTCCATCGCCATCGCCAGCTCATAAGCGCGGCGGAACGACGACACAAATAGCGGGATCAGAATCGGGATCAGCGCTTTGGCCCGCTGAATGGCCCCGCCGCTTTCCATATCGGCCCCGCGCGCCTTCTGCGCGCTCATGATCTTATCGGTTTCCTCCAGCAGCGTCGGCACAAAGCGAAGCGCGATCGTCATCATCATCGCGATCTCGTGCACCTTCACGTGAAAGACCTTCAGCGGCTTCATAATGCGCTCGAGCGCGTCGGTCAGATCGGTCGGGGACGTCGTGAACGTCAGCACCGAGCTGAACAGGATAAGGCTGATAATGCGCACCGCGATAAATATACAGTTGATTACACCGCCAGTACGAATGGTTAAAAAGCCCCACTGCACCAGAATATCGCCGCTGCCGTAAAACAGGTTCAGCACCGACGTGAGCGCCACCACAATGATGACGGCCTTGAGGCTTTTGAGATACTGGCGCACCGAAATGCCCGAAAGCAGCATGGCGCTCAGCACCATTCCCACCATCAGCAGCATGGCAGGCAGATTATTCGCGATAAAAATGAAAATGATAAAGACAAAGGTCAGTACGATCTTGACACGGGCATCCATGCGGTGAACAAGGGATTTCCCCGGAAAATACTGGCCGAGCGTAATATCCCGAATCATCGCACGCACCCCCTTTCCCGCAGCAGCGGCAGCAAATCGCGCAGCGCCTCGTCCACCGTGAGCGCGCCCTCGTTTACGGGGTAGCCCTTGGCGCGCAGCAGACTCATAATTTTTGTGATCTGCGGCACGCGCAGACCCATATTTTCAAGCTCGCTGCGGCGCGCAAATACCTGCTGCACGGTGTCGAGCATCGCGGCTTTTCCGCGGTTCATCACCAGCGCGCGATCTGCCACGCGGGCAATATCCTCCATGCTGTGCGATACCAGAAGCACCGTGTTGCCGCGCTGCTGATGGTAGCTGCGGATCTGATCGAGCAGCTGGTCGCGGCCCTGCGGGTCCAGCCCCGCGGCGGGCTCGTCCAGAATCAGCACCTCGGGATCCATGGCGACCACGCCGGCAATCGCCGCGCGGCGCTTCTCACCGCCCGAAAGCTCAAACGGCGATTTTTCCAACAGCTCCGTTTTAAGGCCGACGAACTCCGCCGCACCGAGCGCGCGTTCCTTAATCTCTTCCTCTGAAAGCCCCATGTTGCGCGGGCCAAAGCAAATGTCGCGGAACACGGTCTCTTCGAACAGCTGGTATTCGGGGTACTGGAACACCAGCCCTATCTGAAAACGCACCGCGCGGATTTTCTTGGGTTCGGCCCAGATGTCGTTCCCGTTTAACAGCACCTGTCCCGAAGTCGGGCGCATCAGGCCGTTAAGCTGCTGAATCAGCGTCGATTTTCCTGAGCCGGTGTGGCCGATCACACCCAGGAACTCGCCTCGGCGAATCGAGATATTTACGTTGTCCACCGCAACCTGCTCCAGTGGGGTGCCCACACCGTACCGGTATGTTAACTCTTTTGTTTCCAATATGACTTCGGACATGCCGTTTTGTTCCTCCGTTTCGCGGATCAACGAATTTCCTGCATCACCCTATGCGGTGCAAAAAGTTTATTCGTTCAGCAGCAGCTCCAGGGCGGCCACACATTCCTCTTCGTTCAAGACACCCTCAGGCACGGTACAGCCGGCCTTACCCAGCCGGTACAGCAGCTCCGTGGCCTGCGGTACGTCCAGGCTGTGCTGCCGCAGCAGCTCCACATGAGAGAACACCTCGCGTGGCGCGCCCTCCAGCAGGATTTCGCCGCTGTCCATCACGACCACCCGGTCAGCCTGCACGGCCTCGTCCATGTAATGAGTGATGAGCACCACCGTGATACCGCGCTCACGGTTTAACCGGCGGATGGTCTCCATGACCTCTGTGCGGCCGCGGGGGTCGAGCATGGCGGTCGGCTCGTCGAGCACAATGCAGTCGGGCTGCATCGCGATGATGCCCGCGATGGCGACGCGCTGCTTCTGCCCGCCGGAGAGCTTGTGCGCGGAATGCGAAGCGTATTCCGACATTCCCACGGCTTCGAGCGCCGCGTCCACCCGCTGGCGGATTTCCGCCGGGGGGATGCCCAGATTTTCCGGCCCGAACGCCACATCCTCCTCCACAATGCTGGCCACCAGCTGATTGTCGGGATTTTGCAGCACCAGCCCCACGCGCCGGCGGATTTCGTATTTCAGGTTTTCGTCCATCGTGTCCATTCCATCCACATACACCCGCCCGCCGCTGGGCAGCAGCATGGCGTTAAAGTGCTTGGCCATGGTGGATTTTCCAGAACCGTTGTGCCCCAAAAGGGCGACGAACTCGCCCTTCCTGATTTTCATGGAAACGTCGCGCAGCACCTGCTGCGCCTGTTCCTCTTCTTCCGCCGCATCGTAAAAAAACGACACATGTTCCGCCTTGAGATATTCCATAGTTGCTCCATTAAGAAGGATACGCCTTCTTTTCTCGCCATAAATTTCTTAGCTTGCCCCTTGTTCGGGGCGGGCATTTACTTTTCATCTTTTAGTATAAAAGCACAAGTTTTCAGCGGGTGTCCCCCGTGTGGGATTTCCGCTTGCGCGGGCTTGCCCCTCGTGCCGGGGCGGGCACTTACTTTCGCTACGAGGCGAAAGTAAGCAAAGGCTCGCCAAAGGACACCTTTGGAATCCGTTTGGGGAACGGCCCCTGATTGTGCAAACGAAAGCTACTGTAAAGGCGCTCCAATGAAAATGCCCACTCTCCGAGCTTCATCGAAAAACAAACTGAGCAATCCCGTCTGTCGGCGGGCATTTTCAGAGCGCTCTCATTAGCTCGCAGAGGTGCTTTCGGCAGCTTACCACAAGATTGTTTCCGCGTGAGAACGGGCAGTTTCCTCTGCTTGCCGTCCCGCGACACGCGTGCAGGCTCAGCCTGCCGTTCCGCGACGCATGTGCAGGTTTAACCTGCCCAGATCGCGGTGTTGCCGCAGGGCAGTACCAGCCCGCTCTGTGTAACCGGAAGGCCGATTTCATCCGCCGAAACAGAGCCGCCGAACTGCGTCTGCAATAGGGTTCCCAGCAAATATGCCATCACCGAAGGGGACAGCCCCGTAGTGTAAGAATTCAAAACAAAAAACAGGGCGTCTTTCGAAAGCAGCGGCACGCAGAGCTGCACCAGCGGGTACAGCTGTTCCTCAAGCTTCCACACCTCACCGCCCGGCCCGCGCCCGTAGGAGGGCGGGTCCATGATGATGCCGTCGTAGGTGCTGCCCCGGCGCTGCTCGCGCTGCACGAACTTGACGCAGTCGTCCACCAGCCAGCGAACGGGCTTGTCCGAAAGACCGGAAGCCGCTGCGTTTTCCCTGGCCCATGCTACCATGCCCTTAGAGGCGTCCACGTGACACACCTCCGCACCGGCCGACGCGCACGCCAGAGTGGCCGCACCCGTGTAGCCGAACAGGTTCAGCACCTTTACCGGCCGGTTGGCCTCCCGGATTTTCTTCATGACAAAATCCCAATTGACCGCCTGCTCGGGGAAAATTCCGGTGTGCTTAAAGCCCATGGTCTTGAGCTGAAACGTCAGCTCGCGGTATTTGATTTTCCACATGCCCGGCACCGTGCGGTATTCCTCCCAGCGCCCGCCGCCCGTGTTCGAGCGCAGGTAGCGCGCGTGGGCGCGCTTCCACATCGGGTGCTCGCGCGGTGTCTTCCAGATAATCTGTGGGTCGGGGCGGATCAGAATAACCTCGCCCCAGCGCTCGAGCCGCTCCCCGTCGGAAGCATCGAGCAGTTCGTAATCGTTCCAGTCTGCAGCTCTCAAATGAATCCTCCGTTATGCCAGGCGCTCGCGCACCACATCTGCTACCTCGTGCGCCAGCGCGCTGATTTCATCGTGATTTTCGCCCTCGATCATCACGCGCAGCAGCGGCTCTGTACCGGAGGGACGCACCACAACGCGGCCTTTGGCGCCCAGACGTGCCTTGGCGCGCTCAATCGCCTCATTGACCTCGGAATCCGTATAAAAGCGCAGCTTGCCCTCGCGGCTGACGGTCACGTTGACCATCACCTGCGGGTAACGGGCCATCAGCGTCGCCAGGCTCGACAGATGCGCCCTGCGGCGGTTGAGGATCGTCAGCAGCTGCACGCCGGTCATCTGACCGTCGCCCGTGGTGGCGTGGTCGAGGAAAATGATATGTCCGCTCTGTTCGCCGCCAAAGTTATAGCCCTCCTGCAGCATCTCTTCCAGCACATAGCGGTCGCCCACCTTTGTGGCTGCAAACTTGATGCCGTTTTCTTCGCAGAAGCGGATAAAGCCCATATTCGTCATAATCGTGCCGACCGCGGCGCTCTTTGCCAGACGGCCCTGCGATTTCAGATCGAGTGCGCAGATCGCCATCAGGAAGTCGCCGTCCACCAGTTGGCCCTGCTCATCCACGGCAAGACAGCGGTCGGCGTCGCCGTCGAACGCCAGACCGGCATCCATGTGATTCGCTTTCACGTATTCCATCAGCGTCTCCATATGGGTAGAGCCGCAGTTGTCGTTGATGTTCACGCCGTTCGGCGCGTCAGAGAGCATGTGGCACTCCGCGCCCAGCTCGGTAAACAGCGCCTGCGCGGTCATCGCAGAGGAGCCGTTCGCGCAGTCCAGCGCAACGCGCAGACCTTTGAGCGCGCCCTCCGGCACCGTGCTCTTCACATGATCCATATAATCCCGCAGTGCCTGGGGTGCGGCGGAAATAGAACCGACCTCTCCGCCGGTGGGGAACTGAGGCCTCTCCTCGTGGTCGAGCACGATCGCCTCAATCTGCTCCTCGAGCGCGTCGGGCAGCTTATAGCCGGTGCTGCTGAAAATCTTGATGCCGTTGAATTCGCAGGGATTGTGCGAAGCGGAGATCATCACGCCCGCGTCAGCCCCGTACTTCTTCACCAGATAGGCCACCGTGGGGGTAGGCACTACGCCCAGATGCACCACATTCGCGCCGATGCTGCAAAGACCGGCGGCCAGCGCGCTTTCAAGCATGTCGGAGGAAATGCGCGTGTCCTTGCCGATCAGGATTTTCGGGTGGCGCTTGCCGCCCTTGCCCAATACCATCGCTGCGGCACGGCCGATATTCATCGCCAGCTCGCACGTTAAATCTGCGTTCGCGACGCCTCTGGCGCCGTCGGTTCCAAACAATCTTCCCATGTTGCGTCTCCCATCGATCATTCGATCGTTTTATAGTAATGCCACTTTCCAAAAGGCATATCAAATCTTAGTCATTGCCCCGCGTTAAAACAGCTTTTGCTGCGCACCCGTCAGATCTTCCGGCGGGGTGAGGCCCAAATGTAAATACGCCGACCGCGTCACACAGCGCCCGCGCGGCGTGCGGCTCAAAAAGCCGATCTGAATGAGATAAGGCTCGTAAACATCCTCGAGCGTAACGGATTCTTCCCCGATGGCGGCGGCAAGCGTATCCAGCCCGACCGGGCCGCCCCGGTAATACTCGATCATCGTGCGCAGCATGCGGCGGTCGTTCGCGTCAAGGCCGATTTCGTCCACCTCAAGCCTTTCCAGCGCGCGCCGCGCCGCCTGAACCGTAATGACCCCGTCGCTGATCACCTGCGCGAAATCGCGCACACGGCGCAGCAGGCGGTTTGCGATACGCGGCGTGCCGCGGGAGCGGGACGCCAGCTCCAGAGCGCCCTCCGGCTCAATGGGGATGCCGAGAATCCCGGCGCTGCGGGTGACGATCTGCGCAAGCTCCTCCGGCGAATACAGCTCCAGCCGCAGCACTACGCCAAAGCGGTCGCGCAAAGGCGCCGAAAGCTGACCGGCGCGCGTTGTCGCACCCACCAGCGTGAACGGCGGCAGCGGCAGGTGATAAGAAGCCGCCATCTGCCCCTTGCCGGTGATGATATCGAGCGCAAAGTCCTCCATCGCCGGGTACAAAATTTCCTCTACACTGCGCGACAGGCGGTGAATCTCATCGATAAACAGCACGTCGCCGGGAGAAAGGTTCGTCAAGATCGCCGCCAGATCGCCCGGCTTCTCGATCGCCGGGCCAGAGGTGATGCGCACCCCCACACCCATCTCGTTCGCGATAATGCCCGCGAGCGTCGTCTTGCCAAGGCCTGGCGGGCCGTACAGCAAAACATGGTCGAGCGTTTCTTTTCTCTGTTTAGCCGCCTCCATGAACACCGCCAGATTTTCCTTGACCTTCTGTTGGCCGATGTATTCCGAAAGCTGGCGCGGGCGCAGGGGGTTCTCTACCTCTGCATCCTCGGGATTATAGTCAGGGGCGACGACACGGTTTTCCAGATCAAGCTCGTTTTCAAAGGAAAATTCCATGTCTTATCGTCCTCCCCCCATCGATTTCAGCGACAGCCGGATCAGTTCCTCCACAGGGAGGGTGCTGTCGAACCGGCCGACGATCTGCGCGGCCTCTGTGGGCGACCAGCCCAGCACCGCCAGCGCGCTGACCGCGCCCGCCGCGTTGCCCATTGCGGGATTCACCAGCGCTTCTCCGGCAGAAACCGTCGCCACGCCCATCTTTTTCACTTTATCCTTGAGCTCCAGCGCGATGCGCTGCGCGAGCTTCGGGCCTACACCGCTGGCACGGGACAGCGCCTTGCTGTCGCCCGAAGCCACCGCGAGCGCAACCTGCTCCGGCGACAGCTCCGACAAAATCGAAACGCCCACCTTCGCGCCCACTCCGCTGACAGATGTAAGCATTTTAAAGCAATTGAGCTCCGTCATCGTATAAAATCCGAATAGATCAAGCGCGTCTTCTCGCACGCTCAAGTACGTGAACAGACGAACCTTCTCGCCAATCTGCGGCAAAGAGCGCTGCGTGTTCATGGAGGTAAAACACTTAAAGCCCACGCCGCCGCATTCTACCACGGCAAGGTTTGGTTCTGCATGAATTAAGATGCCCGATACACTGTAAAACATTTATCTGATTCCTCCCGACAGCATGGC
>JAEXDU010000144.1 GCA_023401495.1 Bacillota bacterium | reverse complement strand
AACGTTGCAGGCCAGATCGGTTCCGTTGTGGCCGGCGGTATTATTCTGTCCCTGGCTAAAACCTTCGGACTGATGTGAGGAGGGTGAAATGATGAATTTGACTACATTGGCAATCGCTTTTCAGAGTGTCCTCGGCCCTGTGTCGACAGAGGATATCGACCGCTCCCTTGGCCTGATGGGCAAGGGAATGCTGGGTATTTTTATCGTAATGGTGCTGATCTATGCGCTGATTGTTGGCCTTGATAAGGTTACCAGCAAAAAAGAAAAGCAGTAATTTAAGGAGCAAATAAAAGCATGGCCGGACAAAAAAAACTGGTAGAGGCCATTACTCCCATGGAGGAGGACTTTGCCAGATGGTACACAGATATTGTGAAAAAAGCGGAGCTGATGGATTATTCCAGCGTGCGCGGCTGCATGGTGATTGAACCGTACGGCTGGGCCATCTGGGAGAACATCCGCGATCTTCTGGATAAACGCTTTAAGGAACTGGGGCATCAGAACGTTGCGATGCCGATGTTTATTCCGGAAAGCCTGCTCCAGAAGGAAAAGGATCACGTAGAGGGCTTTGCACCCGAGGTCGCGTGGGTTACCCACGGCGGCAGCGAGGAGCTTCCCGAGCGCCTTTGCGTGCGGCCTACCTCCGAAACCCTGTTCTGTGATTATTACGCGCGTAAAATTCAATCCTGGCGCGATCTTCCAAAGCTCTACAACCAGTGGTGTTCTGTGGTGCGGTGGGAAAAAACCACGCGCCCGTTCCTTCGCTCGGTGGAATTCCACTGGCAGGAGGGGCATACCATGCACGAAACGGCGGAAGAGGCCAAGGCCGAAACCGAACAGATGCTGCGGGTGTACGCGGAGCTTTGCGAGAACGAGCTTTCAATCCCGGTGATCAAGGGAAGAAAGACCGACAAGGAAAAGTTTGCCGGCGCGGAAATGACTTATACCATTGAGGCCATGATGCACGACGGCAAGGCGCTGCAGTCCGGTACCAGCCATTATTTTGGCGACGGATTCGCAAGAGCGTTTGACATCACGTTCCAGGGCAGGGATAATTCTGTCTGCTACCCTCACCAGACCTCATGGGGATTGAGCACCCGCATTATCGGCGGAATCATTATGACCCACGGGGATAACGACGGCCTGGTTCTGCCCCCTGCGATCGCACCGATTCAGGTTGTGATCGTGCCGGTGGCGCAGCACAAGGAAGGCGTTCTGGAAAAGGCGAGAGAACTGGAGCAAAGGCTCAAAAAAGTCTGCCGCGTTCTGGTCGACGACAGTGATCAGTCGCCTGGCTGGAAGTTTGCTCAGTATGAAATGAAAGGGGTTCCGATCCGTTTGGAGATCGGCCCCAAGGATATCGAGAAGGATCAATGCGTGCTGGTTCGCAGAACCGACAGGGAAAAGAGCTTTGTTTCTCTGGCCGACCTCGAACAGGCCGTGTTGGACCAGCTGGAAGCGGTTCGCAGGGGCATGTATGACACGGCACTGAGTCGCCGCGAAAACATGACCTACACCGTCAAAACATTGGATGAATTCCGCGAGGTGGCGGACTCCAAACCCGGCTTTATCAAAGCGATGTGGTGCGGAAGTCCCGAGTGTGAGGAAAAACTGAAGGATTTGGCTGGAGTTTCCTCCCGCTGTATGCCTTTCGAGCAGGAACAGATTACGGAGACCTGTGTCTGCTGTGGGCAGAAAGCCAAAGCGATGGTTTACTGGGGTAAGGCCTATTAATCCATTTGCCGCCGGTGCGGATAAAATCGATGGAAAACGACGCGAAAAGGGGAAAGAGGATGCCAGCCATCCCTTTCCCTTTTTTCCATCCACCGAAGAATAAGGAAGAAAGAAAGGAGAAACCTATGAAAAAGCTTTGGAAAGTTCTGATAGTGTTAACGGCTGTATCAATGGCTGCTGCTGCGCTGGCTGGGTGGCGGCTCAGTCGCTGGGCCGGGCGCGACGCCTGTGCGGTGGGCATAATTGGCGCGGCAGACGGCCCTACCTCGATCATTGTGACTGACGGTAGAGGGCAGGAAGTGACGAGGGCTGTTTTTCGTCTGGTCTTCTTCTTTGCAAACGCTTTTTCTTCTCTGGGTGCCTGGTGGTGCGGGCGCAGCGGGAAAGAGCGGTCTGCCGGAAAGGTGGGGCGGCCATGAAAAAACTGCTTACGGCGTGTGCAACGGCGGCGCTGGTGTTTTCTTCTGCCGCAGCGGTACACGGGTGGACCCAATATCGGCAGTGCTTCCCCCGGCCTGTTCTGTTTGCCAAAGAGATCGATTCACAGGAGGATCTTGAGCTTCTGGACGGCCCGACTTCCATTCTGGCCAGTGAGCGTTCGCTGCAGGGCCCCTGGGGGCTGTTTTACAGAGCGTCCCTGTTTTTTGCCAATCGAATGATTTCTGCCCGGGGGGCTGTGATCCGGCAAAAACAAACTACTTTTGAAAAAAGGAGGAGCTGAAATGAAACGACTGATTGCGGCAGGAGCTGCTGTTGCGCTGCTGTTCTCTTTGCTGACCGGCTGCGCGGAGCGCGGCGGGCAAAGCTCGGCGCCTTCTTCTTCCGAAGAGGTCTCCGCACCGGAGTCCTCTCAGCCGGAGCTCTCGGCTCCCGAATCCTCCGAGCCGGAAAGCTCGGATCAGGTTTCGACCGCGGCGGTGCGCCGCGAACTGTTTCAATTTCAAAATAATGGAAAAAACTATACGGTAGCGTATCCGGTATTTTTGGGAATGAAGCATTCGGAGGCGCTGAATGCCGCCGTGAAGGAAACGGCGCTGCGCGACGTGGAGACCAGTGGCTATGCGGAGGAGCGGGATGCTTCGGGCAAGCAGGTAATACAGGTTACGATCCGCACTGATTACGAGCTGACGCGCCAGAGCGGCGATTTCGTCAGTGTGCTGTTTACCGTTTCGTTCGGGCGTTCCGATGCGGCTCACCCGAGCAAATACACCAGAGCCGTCAATTTCGATCTGCAGTCCGGCAAAGTGCTGGCCGCGTCCGATCTGCTCGAGGATGACGAGGATCTGTACGAGGTGATCTGGGAAGCCGTGCGCGACAACGCTCCGGCAGAGATCGTAGATGCGCTCCCGTCCGAAATCATTGCGCAGAACAAGGCGGAAACCTCCGTGTATATGACGCCGGACGGAATCGGCTTTTCCCTGCCCGTGCCCTATGCACTGGGCGATGTGTACCAGATCGTGGTGCCGTATTTTGAGATGAAGCCCTATTTAAAGGTGGAAGCAAACCCTGAAGGGTACACGCCGTATCAGCCGCCGGAAGACAATTTGGAGAATGCCGTAGTCTCTCGCTGATTTTTGTTTGATTTCAATAATAATCACATAAAAATTTCTTGCAGAAAAGAGAAAATAATTCTTGCGTTCCCATGAGGAATATGGTATTATAATGAAGCGTGACTGCGACAGATATGCGATGAAGCGGGAGGTTGCGGCAGATTTGCCGGTTTTTCCGTGGAGTATGTCCGATTTTAAACCGGGCGACAGATATTTTGGGACAGAACAGGCCATGAGTGCGCCGTTTTGCCCAGACGTTTTTTTGTGCCTTTCCCGGATTAACTTCGTTTCCGAAGTCAATCCGGTTTTTAGTGTTCTAGGGAGAAACACCCGGAACAGTGTTAGGTTTTAAAAACGCCGCCCGCCAACTATTTACAAGGAGGCGATTCAACGTGGCAGTCAAAGAAAAAATCAGGATCAGAATCAAAGGGTACGATCATCAGCTGGTGGATCAGTCCGCAGAGAAGATCGTGGCAACGGCAAAGCGTACAGGCGCCAGAGTTTCCGGCCCGGTTCCGCTGCCGACAGAGAAGCAGGTTGTCACTATCCTGCGCGCTGTTCACAAGTACAAGGACAGCCGTGAGCAGTTCGAGATGAGAACCCACAAAAGACTGATCGACATCCTCAGACCCTCTAACAAAACGGTAGAGGCGATGATGGGCCTGGAACTTCCCGCGGGCGTCGAGATTGAGATCAAGCTCTAATCGACCAACCGAGCGGCTGGGGTCACGTTGGTGAAACACCAACCAATAACCTGCATAGGAGGTAAAAAACATGCAAAAGGCAATCATTGGCAAGAAGATCGGCATGACGCAGATCTTCGATGAAAAGGGGAACGTTGTCCCTGTCACTGTTGTAGAAGCCGGTCCCTGCGTCGTTTCGCAGAAGAAGACGGTTGAAAACGACGGTTATGCGGCAATTCAGGTCGGTTTCGGCGACAGAAAGCTGAACCGTTTGAATAAGCCCCTGAAGGGCCATTTCGCGAAAGCGGATGTAGCTCCCAAAAGAACTCTGAGAGAGTTCAGACTCTCCAACACAGACGCCTATAACGTAGGCGACCTGATCAAGGCCGACGTCTTCGAAAAAGGGGACAAGGTCGATGTTTCCGGCACCAGCAAAGGTAAGGGCTACGCCGGCGCGATCAAGCGCTGGAACTTCCAGAGACTGAAAGAAACCCACGGTACCGGCCCTGTTGCCAGACACCGCGGTTCTCTGGGCGCCAACTCCAGTCCTTCCAGAGTGTTCAAGGGCCTGAAGGCCGCCGGACACATGGGTGCTGAAAAGGTTACCGTTCAGAATTTGACCGTTGTCAAGGTGGACACTGAAAACAATTTGATCGCTATCAAAGGGGCTATCCCTGGTCCTAACGGCGGCGTTGTTGTCATCCGCGACAGCGTGAAGGCGTAAGGGAAGGAGGAATTAGAATGCCGAAAGTAGCAGTACTTGATATGGCTGGTAAGGAAGTTGGACAAATCGAGCTTTCTGAAACCGTATTTGGAATTGAACCCAATGTCGCAGTAATGCATGAGCTGGTGAAAAACTATCTGGCAAATCAGCGGCAGGGCACACAGTCCGCGCTGACCCGCTCGGAGGTTGCCGGCGGCGGCAGAAAACCCTGGCGCCAGAAGGGTACCGGCCACGCAAGACAGGGCTCCATCCGCGCTCCCCAATGGAGACACGGCGGCGTCGTGTTTGCGCCGAAGCCCCGCGACTACAGATATACCGTGAACAAGAAGGTTCGCCGTCTTGCCATGAAATCTGCTTTCTCCAGCAAGGTCATCGACAACGAGATCGTTGTTCTGGACCAGATTGCAATGGACGAATACAAAACAAAGGTGATCGTTTCCATGCTCAAGGCGCTCGGCGCTGAGAAGAAGGCCCTGATTGTTCTCCCCGAGGAGAATAAGAAGGTCATCGCTTCCGCCGCGAACCTGCAGGGCGTGAAAACCGCCACCGTAAACACTCTGAATGTCTATGACATCCTCAATGCCGATAAGTTCATCGTGCTGAAGGATGCCGTAGCCAAGATCGAGGAGGTGTATGCATAATGACTGCACATGAGATTGTCATCCGCCCGATCATTACGGAAAAGAGCATGAGCGCCATTGGCTTCAAAAAGTACACCTTCGAGGTTGCCCGCAATGCCACAAAGATTGATATTGCGCGCGCTGTCGAGGAGCTTTTTAAGGTCAAGGTCGCAAAGGTAAATACCCTGCATGTTCGCGGACATCTGCGCCGCCAGGGCAGAACCCAGGGCTATACCGCCGCGTGGAAAAAAGCGGTTGTTTCCCTCACCGAGGACAGCAAGCCGATCGAATTCTTCGAGGGTATGATGTAATATCGCGCGTCGATATTACAATTTGTATACAGAATCCTGCCGATCCTGAGGCAGGGGCAAAGTATGGGGATTTGGCTGATCCCCGCAAAGCCATAACAAGGAGTGTGAAACCGAATGCCTATTATCAATTATAAACCGACTACCGCGGGCCGCCGCAACATGTCGGTAACAGATTATTCTCAGCTTTCCAAAAAGGGCCCTGAGAAGAGCCTGCTGGAGCCGCTGAATAAAAAGTCCGGCCGTAACAGCTATGGCAGAATTACGGTTCGCCATCGCGGAGGCGGAAACCGCAAAAAATACCGCGTGATCGATTTCAAGCGTCAGAGAGCAGACGTTCCGGCGAAGGTTCTTACCCTGGAGTATGATCCGAACCGCTCCGCTTTCATTGCGCTCGTTCAGTATGAGGATGGCCAGAAGAGCTACATCATCGCTCCTCACGGCCTGAAGGTCGGCGACACGATTGTTTCCGGCACAGGCGCCGACATTAAGCCCGGCAATGCGCTGCCTCTTTCTGCGATCCCGACCGGTACCTTCATCCACAACGTTGAGCTGTATCCCGGCAAGGGCGGTCAGCTGGCTCGTGCGGCCGGCAACCAGGCTCAGCTGATGGCGAAGGAAAACGGCATGGCGCTGCTGCGTTTGCCCTCCGGCGAGCTGCGCAACGTTTCTCAGCTGTGCATGGCCACCATCGGCCAGGTCAGCAACCTCGACCACGAGAATGTAAAGATCGGTAAAGCCGGTCGTAAGCGCCACATGGGCTGGCGTCCTACCGTTCGCGGATCTGTTATGAACCCGAACGATCACCCCCACGGCGGTGGTGAAGGTAAGTCTCCCGTCGGCCGCCCCGGCCCTGTAACCCCCTGGGGTAAACCCGCACTGGGCTACAAGACCCGTTCTAAGAAGAACCGCTCCGATAAGTTTATCGTGAAGCGCAGAAACAGTAAGTAAGGCGGACAGAAAGGAGCTTAACTGATGAGCAGAAGTGTGAAAAAGGGTCCTTATGTTCAGCCCGTTCTGCTGAAGAGGATTCAAGAGATGAACGCCGCCGGCGAAAAGAAAATCGTCAAGACCTGGAGCAGAGCTTCGATTATTTTCCCGGATTTCGTCGGTCATACAATTGCCGTCCATGACGGCCGCAAGCATGTTCCGGTTTATGTTACCGAAGATATGGTTGGGCACAAGCTCGGTGAGTTTGCCCCCACCAGAACCTTTAAAGGTCACGCCGGATCCAAAACTACCCGATAAAGGCCGAAAGGAGTGTATACAATGGAAGCAAGGGCTTATTTGAAATACGCCCGTATTTCTCCCCGCAAGGTATCGATTGTGCTGGATTTGATCCGGGGCAAGGAGACAGACCTTGCTATGGCTATCCTGAAGCATACCCCAAAGGCCGCATGTGAAGACCTTCAGAAACTGCTGAAGTCGGCCATTGCAAATGCTGAGAATAACCATAACATGGACGTTACCAGACTGTACGTCGCCGAGTGCTTCGTCAGCCCTGGCCCGATCCTCAAGCGCATTCGCCCCAGAGCGCAGGGTCGCGCGTTCAGAATTTTGAAATGAACTTCGCACGTTACCCTCGTGCTCAAGGAAAAAGAATAGCGGAGGAGGTAAACTATGGGCCAGAAAATCAATCCCCACGGCTTTCGTGTGGGCGTAATTAAAGATTGGGATTCCCGCTGGTTCGCGAAGGACAATGTCTTTGGCGACACCCTGGTCGAGGATTACAAGCTGCGTAAAACACTCAAGAAGCAGCTCGCTTCCGCGGGTGTTCCGAAAATTGAGATCGAGCGCGACGCTTCCAAGGTTCGCGTTCACATTCACTGCGCAAAGCCCGGCATGGTCATCGGCAAGGGCGGCGCAGAGATCGAGAAGCTCCGCGTGCAGTGCGAGGCGATGCTGGGCAAGCCGGTATCCATCAATATCGTCGAGGTGAAATCCCCCGATTTGAACGCACAGCTCGTTGCGGAGAACATTGCCCAGCAGCTCGAAAAGAGAATTTCGTTCCGCCGTGCAATGAAACAGTGCATGGGTCGCGCCATGAAGCTCGGCGCGAAGGGCATCAAGACTCAGGTTTCCGGCCGTTTGGGCGGTGCTGAAATTGCCCGTACCGAGCATTACGACGAAGGTACTGTTCCGCTGCAGACCCTCCGTGCAGATATCGACTACGGTTTTGCAGAGGCGAATACCACTTACGGTAAAATCGGCGTTAAAGTCTGGATCTACACTGGTGAAGTTTTGAAGGGAGAAGTCACAAAGAGACCCGCAAGAACTCCCAGAAACGATCGGAACGACCGCCCCAGAAACAACAGAAGACCGAGACAGGAAGGAGG
>JAEXDU010000105.1 GCA_023401495.1 Bacillota bacterium | reverse complement strand
CGGAATGAACGGGGACGACCGGGAATGGTGGGAATGCGATTTTACCCCGCCGCGCAGCGGATTGTATTTTTACTCTTTTTCCTTGCAGACGAACCGGGGCATGCTCGGCCTGAACCGCGCGTTCGGCAGCCGGGGAGAGGTTTCCGGCGGGGGCAAATGGCAGCTTACCGTATACGAGCCGGGGTTTGGAACACCCCGCTGGCTCCCGGGCGGGATTCTATACCAGATTTTTCCAGACCGTTTTTATTGCTCCGGCCAGAAAAAGGAAAACATCCCCTATGGGCGAAAAATGCATGCCGAGTGGGGAGAAGAGCCGCAGTGGCAACCCGACGAAACCGGCGAAATCACAAACCGTGACTTTTTCGGCGGCGATCTGCAGGGAATTGTGCAGAAGCTGCCATACTTGCAATCGCTGGGGGTCACGTGCCTGTATCTGAACCCGATTTTTGAGGCCCATTCCAATCACCGGTACGACACGGCGGATTACAGCCGTGTCGACCCCCTGCTCGGCACAGAGCAGGATTTTGCACAGCTGTGCCGGGAGGCGGAACGCTTCGGCATCCACATTCTGCTGGATGGGGTGTTCAACCACACCGGCAGCGACAGCGTCTATTTCAACCGCGAGGGGCGCTACCCCGGCCCCGGCGCGTATCAGTCGAAGGATTCCCCGTATTACGAGTGGTACGGCTTTTCGTCGTGGCCCGACAAATACGACTGCTGGTGGGATTTTCTCACCCTGCCATGCGTCAACGAGTGTTGCGAAAGCTATCAGCAGTACCTGTGCGGCAAGGACGGCATTGTGCGCAAGTGGCTGCGCCTGGGCGCGGCAGGCTGGCGGCTGGACGTAGCGGATGAGCTTTCTGACCTGCTGCTCGAGAAGATTGTTGAAGCATCCAAAGAGGAGAAATCCGACGCTTTGATTCTGGGCGAGGTATGGGAAGACGCTTCGAACAAGATCGCCTACGGGCAGCGCCGCCGTTATTTTCAGGGCCATCAGCTCGACAGCGTGATGAATTACCCGTTCCGCAACGCGGTACTGGGCTTCTTTACGGGAATGCGCGCCAAGGACGCGATGGAAATCCTGCTCACCGTGCAGGAAAACTACCCGCCGCAGGTGCTGCGCTGCCTGATGAATCACCTTGGCACGCACGACACCGAGCGCGCGCTCACCGTTTTGGGCGGCGAAGCCCTGAACGGGAGAGACCGCGAGTGGCAGAGCCGCCAGCGTCTGAGCCCCACGCAGCGCGGAATCGCCCTGCGGCGGCTGCGCGGCGCTTCTTTGATGCAGTATACCCTGCCGGGCGTCCCTTGCATTTACTACGGGGACGAAGCCGGAATGGAGGGCTACCGCGATCCCTTCAACCGCAGGTGCTTCCCGTGGGGAAAAGAAGATGCTGCTCTCACAGAATGGTACCGCTCGCTGGCAAAGCTGCGGCAGACTGCCCGCACCGCGCTGGAGGATTCCCCGCTGGTGCCGGTTGGCGCATTCCGCCGATGTCTGTGTTACATCCGTGAGGGAAAAACACAGCGCCTGCTGATCGCGCTCAATTCCGGCAGTGCCACAGAGCAGATCACCCTGCCCGCAGGCTGGGAGAAAGCGACTTGCCTGCTTGGGGAGTCTCCATCCGGCAGCGTTCTAACGCTTGCGCCCATCGGATTTTCGGCCCTGCTGCTGTAATCGGCAGCAGGCCGATCGCATATTGCGGAAATTTATTTTTCAGAATCCCTTGACTTTTCAGCCCGCTTTGCATATAATAATAAAGCTGTTCGGTCTTAGGACATGCTTCAGCGATTTGCGCTCGTAGCTCAGCTGGATAGAGTGTCTGACTACGAATCAGAAGGTCAGGGGTTCGAATCCCTTCGGGCGCGCCAAAACAGAGCAAACTTTATTTATGTTTGCTCTGTTTTTTTATTGTTACACGAACCTGCGCGGCCCGTTGGGGTGAGAACTCCTCGCAAACCCAACGGGGAAGCAACCGGATTTTGTTTTCATTCCTGCTCAAAGGGCCTACCGCTGTAGGCGCGAAACGGCATCAATGCCCGAATCCCTTCGGGCGCGCCAAACAGAGCAAACTTTATGTTTGCTCTGTTTTTTTATTGTTACACGAATCTGCGCGGCCCGTTGGGATGAGAACCCTCTCGCGAACCTAACGGGGAGCAACCGGATTTTGTTTTCATTTCTACTCAAAGGGCTTACCGCCGTAGGCGCGAAACGGCATCAATGCCCGAATCCCTTCGGGCGCGCCAAACAGAGCAAACTTTGCGTTTGCTCTGTTTTTTTATTGTTACACGAACCTGCGCGGCCCATTGGGACGAGAATCCCTCGTAAAACCGCAGAGTGCAATGAGACCTCTACAGAGATATACGGGCCTGCGCGGGATTGGGATGTCTGTGTGCCGGATGATCTGATACTATAAAAAAACTTGAAACTGGGTGTTTCCATATGGTCAATCCGGGGGTATACTGGTAACTATTCTAGGAGGGATCCCCAATGAAAAACACAAAAAACCTCGTCATTGCGTCTCTGTTTGCCGCTTTGACCTGCGTTACGACCATGGCGATCAAAATCCCGACTCCGACAAACGGGTACATCCATCCCGGCGACGGCATGGTGCTGCTGTGCGGCATATTGCTCGGCCCCCAAATCGGCGGACTGGCCGCTGGGATCGGCTCGATGCTTGCGGATGTTTTTTCCGGCTACGCGTCTTATGCAGTGGGCACGCTGATCATTAAAGCCGCGTCGGCAGTGGCGGCGGGTATCTTATACCGCGTACTGCCCGGAAAAAGCCGCGCGCGCATTGCGGTCTGCGGTTTCGTGGGGGAAGCGATCATGGTCGGCGGATATTATTTGTATGAAATCGGCCTGGCAATGGCTTCCGGCAGCAATTTGGCGGCATCGGCAATCGCGGCGACGGCCGGGGTACCGTTTAATGTGGTGCAGGGCGCATCCGGCATTCTGATCGCGTTGGTGCTGTTCCCGCTTCTGCAAAAAACTCCTCCCTTTCGTGCATGGATGAGAAAGAAGGCTTGATGTGAATTCCGCCTGTCAGCTGCCAATCCTTTGGATATCCCTGCATTTCTTCGGACCGGGCGCCCCGGCCGCGGGCTTGCCGCCGCAGGCGCGAAACGACATAAACGTCCAAATCCTTTCAGGTACACCAAACCGGAGCAAGCTTTATGTTTGCTCCGGTTTTTTATTTCTATATATCACTGCGCTGCCGGTTGAGATAAGGCCCCGAACGCAGGCTGAAGCAAATCCCCCTTTAACGCGAGGCGACTCTCGCTGAACAATGTCTTTTTCTATGACAAAAGCACACAAAAAAACGCACCCCGCCGGTCAAAAGCTCTATTTGACTTCAATGAATCCGTATGATACCATAAAACAAAGTGAATATAGTTACCGAAACAAGAGAAGTTCGTAGGAAAACGGCTGCGGCCTACCGAAGGAGTAACACTCTCAGGTGCCTGAATGTTCAGGTGAGGACTATGAATGGATGTAACTCTGGAGAATCCCTTTTTGGGTGCCGAAGGTGTAAGGCTCGACTTGCTCGTGCTAATCTCTCAGGCAAAAGGACAGAGCTCTGTGCCCACGATTATTGGGCCTTTTTGTGCTGCATATCCAGAGTCAAACCATCGCTGCATGGTTTGGCTTTTTTGTTTATCCGCAAAACACGCTGCGGCAGGCGCCGCGTTTCTTCCGGCGACTTTTGTTTCAATTTATGGAGGAGTGTTTATTGTGGAATGGTTTTCTCATCTAGTCAACAGTATCAACGGGGTTTTGTGGAATGTATTTTTAATTATTCTACTCTGCGGCGTCGGCATTTATTTCACGATTCTGACCAAAGGCATCCAATTCCGAAAATTTAAGCAGAGCTTTCGCTCTACCTTTGGCTCGATCACTTTCAGCGGAAAGAAAGCGAGTGAGAAGGAGGGTATGACCTCTTTTCAGTCTCTAATCACCTCGATATCTGCCCAAATCGGAACGGGAAATCTGGCGGGTGTAGCTACCGCCATGGTCTCCGGTGGCCCCGGCGCGGTGTTCTGGATGTGGGTCAGCGCCATTTTGGGCATGGCCACCATTTATGCGGAGGCCACTCTTGCCCAGCGTTATAAAACCACTGTAAACGGCACGCTGGTCGGCGGGCCGGCCTACTACATCCGTGCGGCCATCAAGGGGCCGGCGGGCAGAGTGGTGGCCGCCATATTTGCCGTTTTGATCATCTTCGCGCTCGGCTTCATGGGTAATATGGTGCAGGCCAACTCCGTTGGCGGGGCCATGGAGGCGGCTTTCGGAGTCCCCTCCGAATTTGTCGGCGGCGGGCTCGCGCTGATCTCTCTGCTGGTTTTTCTGGGCGGCGTCAAGCGCATTGTCGCCGTTGCGGAAAAGGTGGTTCCCTTTATGGCGGTTTTCTTTACCCTGGCCTCTCTGGTTGTGATCTTTATCAACTTCCGCAACATCATCCCCGCTTTTTACGATATTTTTGTCGGCGCGTTTTATCCCCAGGCGGTTTTGGGCGGTATTTTGGGTGTAAGCGTACAGCAGGCCATCCGGTTCGGCATCGCGCGCGGACTGTTCACGCATGAGGCCGGTATGGGCTCCACCCCTCACGCGCACGCTCTGGCCCGCGTCAAGAACCCCTGCGAGCAGGGGCTTGTTGCCATGATGGGTGTCTTTATCGACACGATCGTTCTGCTCCCGCTGACTGTTCTGGCCATTTTAACCTCGGGGGTATTGGGCTCCACCGATACAAAGGGGGAATTCGTTACCGGCATTGAGCTGACACAGGCGGCTTATTCCCAGGTATTCGGCCATTTCGGGTATGTGATTATTGCGATCTGCGTCTTTTTCTTCGCTTTCGCCACCATTATGGGATGGTACTTTTTCGGCCTTGCCAACGTGAAATATCTTTTCGGAAAAAAAGCGGTTTCCTTATACGCCGTGCTGGTTTCTGCCTTTGTCGGCATCGGCTGTGCGCTGAAGGTTGACCTGGTATGGAGCCTCGCAGACCTGTTTAACGGATTGATGGTAATCCCCAACATTCTGGCTCTGATCCTTCTTGGAGGGGTCGTCGCCAAGCTGACAAAAAGCTGGGAGAGCGGCGAGGTATATTCTCCGGATTCGGAGCAGGATTAAGACGCCGGATTTCTGCGGAAAAGCTCCGCGATCTGCTATAAAGCCCCTTCGGGGAAACCAAAAAAGAGCCGGTTCAAAAGAACCGGCTCTTTTTTATTTGTAATGGGAGGAGAATCTGAACACAAGCTGAGGGAAACAAACACGAAATAAAAACACCGCTTTGATCCTGCGTCAAAGTCGAATAAAACACACAGAAACTGCAGTTCAACCTCATTGGTTGGCTGCAGTTTTTGTATGTCTTTCTCTCAAGAGACCCGCCGCTGCGGCACCCGCACTTTCTTGGCGGGCGGCGCAGCGGCCATTCCTCTTTTTCAGGCGTTGCGGAAGAAAATCCGGTATGTACCAAAGCTTTTTCACGCTGTTCCCTTTTGCTGTTTTGCAAGACGATGCAGAATATCCCACGCCAGCAGCAAATCCTGATCTGATAAATTCCCTAGCATCTCTTCTGTTTCCCTCAGAACAGGATTTTCCCGTGCCGGAGTTGGTTTTGCATCGCTTTCCCCCTGTGTATACAGAAGAATGTAGCGTCCCAATTGGCCGATTTCAATGGGAGTATGCGCTGTCCAGCCCAACAACTGCCTTGTTTCTATCGGTATTACAATCCGACCGTGCTTATCCAGTTTTCTTGCGATTCCTTTTTGCTCCATTTTAATCCTCCTTCATTATGCTCATCTTCGTATCCCTCATTAATAATACAATTTTAATCGGCTGTTGACGATATCCATATTTATAGTTACTATTGCAATAGTAACTATAAATATGGATATCGATGCCCGATTGAAAAGGATGGAGGCGATTTCTTTGACGGAAACCAGCAAGAAGCTTATGGTTCTTTCCCGAATCGCGGAAGAATTGAATCGCCGGGATATTACATGGGCAATTGGCGCGTCGCTGCTGCTTTATCTGAAAGGCATTGCATCCGAATTCTCTGATATCGATATGATGATCGCGGAATCCGATGTGGAGGACGTAAAGGAAGTTCTTTTGTCCTTTGGTCAACAGAGACCCGCAAACCCCAATGTGCAATATAAAACAAAAGCCTTTCTGGAGTTTGAAATCGACGGCATCGACATCGATGTGATGGCGGGCCTCACTATTGTGAACGAGGGTGTGGAGTACTATTTTCCTCTTGAAAAAGATCAAATCCGAGATTCTGCTGAAATAAACGGCATCATGATCCCCCTGCAATCCATTGAACAATGGCGAACATATTATCAGCTGATGGGCCGAACCGGCAAAGTGGATTTGATTGACCGCCATATTCCGCGTTGACGGAACCGCCGGACGCAGTCTGCCATTGAATATACTGTAAAATTTGAACCGTTTGAGCATGTCTAAGCCGCTCACGAAACGGCCAAACTGATATTGAATAAAAGGAAACAACCATGATGAAAACACAAAAGCTCCTGATAGACCAGATTCCCGCCGTTGTTTGGGGCGAACCCTCCGACCGGGTTTTTCTTGCCGTGCACGGGAATCTTTCAAACAAGGAAGACACCATTATCCGGCTGCTGGCCGAGGAGGCCGCGCTCCACGATATTCAAGTGATCAGCTTCGATCTTCCGGAGCACGGGGAGCGCGCCGGCATACAGCCTCCCTGCAAGGTGCAGTTTTGCGTGCGCGATCTGCGGAAGGTAATGGATTACGCGAAAAGCCGCTGGCAGCAGGTCAGCCTGTTCGCCTGCAGCATGGGAGCCTATTTCAGCCTGCTCGAATATCAGGGGGAACCGCTCCATCAGGCGCTGTTCCTTTCCCCCGTGGTGGATATGCGCCGCATCATTGAGAACATGATGACCTGGTTTGAGGTCACCGAAGAGCGTCTGCAGGAGCTCGGCGAAATTCAAACGCCGATCGGCCAGACTCTATACTGGGATTACTACTGCTATGTCAGGGAACGTCCCATCGAGCACTGGGGCAGCGAAACCGCAATTCTGTACGGCGAAAACGATACCCTGTGCGAGCGGGACACCATTGACGCTTTCACCCATCGCTTTCCCTGCAAGCTGGAGATCGTAACAGGGGGAGAGCACTTCTTCCATACGCCGGAGCAGCTAGTCGCCTTTTCCGCATGGCTCAGGCAGAATCTGCAC
>JAEXDU010000094.1 GCA_023401495.1 Bacillota bacterium | reverse complement strand
GCCTCAGGGTCAAGCCCGGTGGTCGGTTCGTCGAGGAAAATGATCTGCGGCTTTCCGATCAGGCTCATGGCGATGTCGAGCCTGCGGCGCATGCCGCCCGAATAAGTAGATACCCTGCGGTCCGCGGCGTCGGTCAGGCGAAAGCGTTTCAGCAGATCGTCCGCGATCTGACGGGAATTTTCAAGATGCCGCAGCCTGGCGATCATGATGAGGTTTTCCCGCCCGGTCAAAATCTCGTCCACGGCGGCGAACTGCCCGGTCAGGCTGATCGACTGCCGCACATCGTCCGGCTTTGCCGCAACGTCGAAGCCATTCACTGCGGCGGTGCCTCCGTCTGGCTTGAGCAGCGTGGTAAGGATTTTGACGATCGTGGTCTTGCCGGCCCCGTTTGAGCCGAGCAGGGCGAAGATCGTGCCCCGTTCCACCTCAAAATCTACGTTCTTTAGGACAGGGAGCTGTTTGTAGGACTTTTGCAGACCTTTTACTTCAATTGCTTTTTCCATCCCGATCTCCCTCTTTTTTATCCATATCTTTTTTATGGCATTGTAAACGTCCCGATTGACAGATTCCTGATAGATATCGGCGTTTGTCGTGGAATCTTGGATCAGATTATCGCAGAAAGCCGCTACGTCGCGGCCCGTCACTTCGAGCACACCTTTCCCCAGGGCCGCGCCCTCTTCAAAAAGATCGACAATTCCCGAAAACAAGCCTGTTCCGTCGGTTATCCCATCGGCCATCTCAACAGGGCCGACCCGAAAGAGATATTTTTGAATCTCTTTATAAACGATCTGATACTCCTGCGGGAGCGCCTTGACACGCGCCATATGCGCCCGCCACTCTTTTTTGCCTTCGATGATCTCTTGTATGCTCATGGTATCCTCCTATTTGCCTAATTTTTTGGCGACAGTATGGTTGAGCTGCTCGCGCCACCTGTCGCGCATCGACTTTGCCCCTTCTTCGCCGGCCAGCGATGAACAGAAGCCTTTGATGTCGTCGCCCAAAACCTCCCGGACACTCTGACCGTCCACCGCCCCTTCTTCAAGCAGTTCAAGCACACCGTCAAAAATCGGCATGAGGTTGCGGCCGGTGAAATCTGTGTGCGGCCAAATATTGAACTTGATTTTTTCCCACGCCGCTTGATAGTCGTCCGGCAGCTTCTTGGCCCGCAATTCAAAAGCTTTCATTTCTTTCGTCATGTCATTCCCTGTGATCATATCCCAAAAATTCATTATTTTTTCTCCTTCAGCTCGTTCATTCTGGATGATACGAACTCCCATTTCTCCCAAAACTTTTGCAGCTCTTCGAGCCCCGCGTCGTTGAGCGTAAAAAACTTTCGCGGCGGCCCCACGTCGGAGGCCTTTTTGGTGATCTCTACCAACTTATTTTTTTCAAGCCGAATCAGTATGGTGTACACCGTTCCATCCACAACATCCGTAAAGCCGAGGGCATTCAGACGCCGCGTGATTTCGTAGCCATAGGTTTCTTTGCGACTTATTATTTCAAGGACGCAGCCCTCCAGCACACCTTTGAGCATTTCCGTTAAGTTTTCCAGCACAATCACTCCTTGCTATTCAGTAGCACCAGTATCCGGTATCACTTACTACTGCTATATAGTAACACTGTATAGTTGATTTGTCAACAGCAGTTATTCCGAATTAAAAATTATATTTGAACTTAAACGGCAAATCGCCAGACGACGGAACACATCGCATAACAAAAAGCTTTGCTACCGCTGATAAAAATCAGTAGGCAGCGAGACTTTTATTCAATTGGCCTCACTTTTCCACGATATCGCCGAATCTTTTCAGGTTTCTTTTACTTTTTCATGAAAGACAGAGAAACCTTACGAAGATGTATGCATTTTTTCACGAGATAGTTGCTAAAAACGAACAGGCCGCTCGTCAAAGCGGCCTGTTTTTCCGTGCATCAAGCAATATATTATTTTGACGTCTTTTTTGAGCCAGACTGTCCAAAAAGTCATCGTTAGAGAACATGCCCAGAAGAAAGAGGAAGCAGATGAACATCTGCTTCCTCTTTCTTCTGCCATACTGGTTACCTTCTGGTTCCGATACCGTCCCTATAGGTGATAAACCTCGCTCTTTCTCCACCTTCCTTTTTATGGCCCAAGCGTTGTGCGAATACCATCATAACCGACCGTTGTATGTTCAAAAACAGACATGGCTGCATCGAGATATTTTTCCGGCTCCTTCATGGCAGGGCTGAAATGGGTCAGCCACAGCTGCTTTACTTCAGCACGTTGGGCCAGTCTGGCGCTATCCGAAAAAACCATATGCCCTTTCTCCTGCATCTTTTCGCTCATGGCCTCGTCCCCATACATTCCCTCACAGACAAATAAATCCGCACCATGGGCAAAGCTGGAAATCTCCTCAATCGGCTGAGTATCCGTGCAATAGCAGAGACTGATCGGGCGGCGCTCCCCGTCGAGCACCATGCAAGGTAAAATTTGATTGCCGTTGTCCAATACAACCGATTGGCCTGCATGCAGGGTTTTGTAATGGTACAGGGGTACGCCCAGCGCCTTCGCCTTGTCCGGGTTAAAGATCGGTTTTCGTTTCAAAGTCATTCGATAACCCAGACAAGGGCTGCCATGCTGCAAATGCATCGACGCGAAGTGGATACCGAACAAATCAAAGTCTTGATTTCCTTCCTCCAACTCTTTCAATACGATCGGATAGGGAAGATTCGGCGCTATGGTCATCAGCGATGTTACTACCTGCCCAAGCCCGGCAGGCCCGGCAATCGTGAGCGGCGTCTTTTTTCCGTAGTTGCCCAGGGTCAGGAGCAACCCGGGCAAGCCTGCGATATGATCCGCATGAAAGTGAGTAATGAGCAGAAGTTCCAGCCGGCTCAATTTGCAGCCCGCTTTTTTCAGGGCAATCTGCGTTCCCTCGCCGCAATCGATGAGGATCGCCGTACCCTGAAACTCTACCCAGCAGCTCGCCGTCCAGCGATTTTCCAGCGGGAGCATCCCACCTGTTCCGGGCAAACACACTTCTACCATGGGCTTCCATCCCCTTCCGTTTTTCTACGGTTTCCCTTATCATGATCCCGGTGTGATTCATCTATTCCCCATAGCCTCAGCCTAAGGCGAGGCAGCCAGCAGTTCAAGAAGAAGCATCTCAACGATTTCTGAATAGATATTTGTTGACTCTTGTCCTGTAGATTTAGTATAGCATAAACAGCATGAGCAGGAATTCTTATTTTTGCGCAGCATCTCATTGGATATTGAATACGAATTATGGTATAATTTCCAATATCGAAGCTGTGTTTATAAGTATGGTACGACATGAGCCGCCGGTACATTTTGAATTGGGTACCATCGGGCGAAGATCAGCCATTGATAGGGGGATATCACTTGTCGATCAATAAGGTAATGCGGGCGGCCCTTAAGGCAATTACGTCTTTAGAACCGGATGTGAAGAAAACATATAAAATGGAACGGCAGTTTCAAATACTTACTTCCCGCCTTCGGGGGAGACCGAAGGACTACAAGATGTGGGATCATAAGGTTTTCTGCGACGGCCGTGCCATTCCCGTGCGCCTTTTTGCGCCGAGCAGGAAAAGAGCCCTCCCCCTTCTTCTCTTTTTTCACAGCGGCGGCTGGGTAACAGGCGGAATCGAAAACTACACCGGCGTTTGTGCCGATCTTGCAAAAGCGACGAACTGCACCATAGCCTCCGTGGATTATCGGCTGGCACCGGAGCACAAATTCCCCGCCGCTGTAGAGGATTGCTACGCGGTAACGCGCGAGTTTTTTCTCGGCCGGATCCCGCGTGTAAATCCGGACAGCATCACGCTGATCGGCGACAGCGCCGGGGGCAATCTGGCTGCAGCTGTCTCTTTGATGGCGCGGGACCGGGGGGAGTTTCTTCCCAAACGGCAAATTCTTCTGTACCCATCCACGTACAATGACCACAGTGAACGGTCTCCGTTTCCGTCTATCCGGGAGAATGGAACGGACTATCTTCTTACCTCTAAACGGATTCAAAGCTTTATCGAGCTTTATCGGAGTTCGGATGACGATCTGAACAATCCCTATTTTGCCCCGCTTCTGGCGTCGGATTTCTCACGGCAACCCCGTACCCTGCTGATTACGGCAGAGTATTGTCCGCTCAGGGACGAAGGGGAAGCGTATGGGGAAAAACTGCGCGCCGCAGGGAATGACGTGCAAATCATTCGCATGCCGGATGCGCTTCACGCTTATATGATGCTGCCGCCGCGGTTTGAACAGGTGCAGCAAACCTATCGGATCATCAACGGTTTTTTACGAAAGGGTAATCTCCATGGCAGAACGTAAACATTGGAGCCGGCTGGACAACGCCGCCAAGATATTTCCGCCCACCAGTACAAAGCGGGATACGAAGGTATTCCGCTTTGTATGTGAGCTGACCGAACCGGTAGACAGCGGTATTTTACAGAGTGCTTTGGAAGAAACGATTCAGGAGTTTCCCTTGTACCGTTCCATCCTGAAAAAAGGATTGTTCTGGTATTACCTGGAGGAAAGCAATCTTCGACCGCAGGTCGAAAAGGAGTCGCTTCCCCCTTGCAGCCCTATTTACAATCAGGATGGGCCCGGCTTGTTATTCCGTGTCCTCTATTATAAAAAGCGAATCAACCTGGAAGTATTTCACGTTTTGGCAGATGGTACCGGCGCAATGCAGTTTTTACGCGCCCTGGTCTTTGCTTATCTGGCAAAAAAGTATCGGATTTCCGGACGGTTAGCCGATTATGACGCCTCCCGCGATCAAAAAAATCAGGATGCGTTTTACAAATATTACGATAAAACCGGAACCGTCCCGAAAACGAAGCATTACCGCGCCTATCGGATTCGCGGGGAACGCCTGCCCGGCAACCGGATCGGGATTACAGAGGGATTTTTATCCGCCAAGGCGGTGCTTCAAAAGGCCCATGAAAACGACGCCACACTCAGTGAATTCCTGATCGCACTGCTGATTTGCTCCATTTACGATGGAATGGCGGTACGGGAAAGAAACCGCCCTGTGATCATCAGCGTGCCGGTGGACCTTCGCCGCTTTTTTCCGGCACAGACTGCCCGGAATTTTTTTGGCGTGATTCAGGTCTCGCATCATTTTCAAAAAGACGGACAGGAATTTGCTCAGGTTCTGGCAAATGTGCGCGAGTCCTTCCGGCGGCAGCTGACCCAGGAAAATCTGCATGGAATCATCAGCCGGTATTCGGTCTTTGAAAACAATCCTTTCATCAAAGCCATTCCCCTGCCGGTGAAAATCCCGATCCTGCGCATCAGCGGAATTTGGGCGGACGGCGGGGACACCGCGGCTTTCTCCAATATCGGCCGGGTCGCAGTACCCGCGGAGGCAGCAAAACACATTCAATTATTCGATGTGTTTGTCAGCACCAAACGTCCGCAGCTCTGTCTTTGCTCTTTTGGGGATACTCTGGCTGTCAGCGTATCCTCGCAACTGGCAGACACCGGAATTCAGCGGCATTTTTTCCGCCAGCTGACGGAGATGGGGATTTCCGTACAGGTGGTTTCCAATCTGGAACAGTACAATGAAGAGGAGACGGCATATGCTGCGGTGTGAACATTGCAAAGTGGATTTACCCGGAGAGCAAACCCGCTGTCCGCTCTGCCAGAACAAACCGGTCGGAACATCGGACGGCTCCGGCAACCGGTTCCCGCGGCTGCCGAATCCCCGGCGAGCCGTCAGCCGTGTTCTCATTGCATGGCTTGCCTTTGGCAGCGTGTGCGCGGCGGCGATCTGTGTGATGATCAACCTGATCATGCCTGCAGGCGGATGGTGGTCGCTGTTTGTGATCGCCGGCATCGCAAGTCTGTGGATTGATGTTTCGCTCATCGTCAAAAAGCGAAAGAACCTGCCCAAGAACATCCTGTGGCAGGTGATCATTGTCACGCTCATTGCGTTTTTATGGGATTTTCTGACGGGGTTCAGTGGCTGGTCGCTGAATTTCGTGTTCCCCATTCTTTGCTCCTGTGCCCTGCTCGCCATGACGATCGTGGCAAAGGCACGCAGACTCGATACACAGGATTATATTTTGTACCTTGTCATCGACTGTGTTCTGGGAATTGTCTGTTTTATCCTGATTCTGACGGGTGCGGTTCGTGTTGTCATCCCATCAGCCATCAGCTTCGGGGCCTCCATTGTTTTTCTGGCATTCCTGCTGTTTTTCGAAGGGAAAGCGCTCTGGACTGAAATTCAGCGCAGATTTCATTTATAATCAAAAAAGCCTGCATCGTGGCGAAAATTCGCCGTGATGCAGGCCTTTTTTATTTTTGGAAAAAAATTATTCAGGCTTTAAATGCCGGTCTGTGCGAGGGTCGGCTCTTGTTCCAGGGCTTCCCCGTGTTTCTGCGCTTATTCCGGCTCTCATTTTGATATTGCTTTTGAAGCATTGAAAATTCAGGGAGAGCGGCCTTGGCATCCAGCACAACGGGTGCGATGGATGCTTTGGTATTGCTGATAATTCCATGCAGCTTGCCCCGCTCCCTGGGGTAAATAAAGGTATATGCAACCCCGGTGCGGTCTGCCCGGCCGGTTCGTCCAATCCGGTGCACATAGCTTTCTGCGTCGCCGGGAATGTCGTAGTTCACAACTGCGTCGATTCCCCCGACATCAATGCCGCGGGCGGCGACATCGGTCGCGACCAGAATATTCACCTTACCGTCCCGATAGCGCCGCATGACCTGATCCCGCTGCTTTTGGCGCAGGTCGCCATGAATCGCCTCTGCCGGGTACCCGGCTTCCGTCAGCTGAGACGCCAGATCGCCGGCCATCACTTTTGTTGCGACGAAAACCAAAGAAAGATCGAACTGCTTTTTTTGCAGCAGCTGCACCAGTGCGGAAAATTTCGCGTTGCCGCGGACTTCGCAATAAAACTGCTCCACTTTCTTTGCGCTGGCGGTATTGGGCTGAATGCAGATCTGCTTGGTATCCTGTTGATACTGTGCCGCGATCGTTTTGATTTCCTCGGACAAGGTTGCGGAAAACAGCACCGTCTGCCGTTCGGCGGGAACACACTGCAGAATGGTATGGATATCCTCTCGGAATCCCATATCCAACATCTGATCCGCCTCGTCCAGCACAATACAATTGACACCGCTCAGCCGGGTGGTTCTGCGGCGCATATGGTCCATCATGCGTCCGGGGGTAGCCACTATAATTTGCGGGCAGCGTTTTAATGCCATGATCTGACGCTGAATCGGTTCCCCGCCATACAGCGCCAGAACTCGAATCCCCTGCTTGTAGGCGGCCATCTGTTTCAGAACACTGGTTGTCTGCACCGCCAGTTCCCGCGTGGGGCAAAGAATGACAGCTTGAATCTGCCGGTCGGCAGGATTCACATTTTCCAGAATCGGGAGGCCAAACGCAGCCGTTTTTCCGGTGCCGGTAGGCGCCTGTACCAGCAGATCCTGTTTTTCGAGCATAGGCCCTATGGCGGCTTCCTGTACGGGGGATGGATCGCAGTACCCCATCTTTACAATTCCCCGCAGCAGTTCCGACGTAAAGCCAAATTTTTCAAAGTTTGTGATCATGAAAGCTCCATTTCATCTAATATTTCTTCGTGTCAAGAGAATCCACCAACCCCCATTGAAATTGGCGGCCCTTGAATCCCGTTTGCGTTATACCGTTCTGACGTTCACAGCACATGATTTCCGCTGCTTTCCAGACCCTGTTCCGTACTAAAAAATCACCTTGCCGCCTTCGTTCAGGCTCTTTGCCATCGAAAACGATGGAAGAAAAACGAACAGGCACTTTGCCGCTGCCGTCACCATTTGTAATCGGGCCGCAGTCTTTTTCAGAATGAACCTGACGTACCGTTATTTCTTTCACTGGTACCTGAGTCAGTATTGCATCTGTAACGCACAAAAAAACACACGCTTTTATAACTCAATGAAACGAATCAATGACTTACAAAAACATGTGAGGCAATGCAACATTTTTGAATACTTATTTACTTTAACACATATGCCATGAAAAGTCAACTGCTGACTATAAAAATCTGATTGGCTGAAGTGTGAAAGAGACAGAGTAAAAACGCTTATCAAAGTAAAGCAAACAGCAGGGGTAACGGATGGTTTACCAAAAATATCATTATAGAAGGTAAAAATCGGCCCGCGATCTCATTTGATTTCGTGGGCCGAATGGTGCAAGTGTTTCTCAGGACAAACTCGAAAATCCGCTTACAGCAGTGCTTCCCGGCACAAACAAGCGGATATTCCATCATTGCAAATGCTTCTATTTCAAAGAGCCAATATCAGTTATGTGATAGGAGTTTCCACAGAAGAATCATAGGTATATCTCAAACGATTCCGGGTGGAATCACCGTAGTTGATCGCTTCAACCGGACAGTGATGCAGACATCGTAAGCAGATATCACATTTCGGGAGCTTCCAAAACGGTTTGCCGTCTTTCATTTCAATCGCATGAGAGGGACAGTTCTTTGCACACAGTCCGCAATGGATGCAAGAGCTGTCCACAGTAAAGGGCGAAGTAACTCGGGCTTTTTCATATTGAGCGCGGCCGATGGGCGTTAACTGTCGGATCAGCCAGTTGCTGTGATAAGGCTTTTGTGTCCCCTGAATGATGTTGCGAAGGGTATTTTCCGCATGCATCAGCTTCCTTTTTTGAGCGTCCAACGGCGGCACATCGTGCAATATAGAATAGTTTGTGACCATAACCAGTGAGTAGACGGTCGGTTTCGGTAACCCTTTTTCTAAAAATAACTTTTCTACCGAGGCATCTCCGCCGCCCAGATATCCACCGCATGTCATGATTACGACTATTTTGCTGACGTTCCTGAATTCACTTTTTTGAATGAATGACTCCATCCGGTTTGAGACTCCCCAAAAACAATTGAAAGTGACCAGAAACAGTGTCTCCCCATCCTCTAAATCAAATGAGGTCGGCTCCTCGAAATCGCAGATGTCTATCAAATTCCCATCAAATGCCTCGTGCAGCTTGAAAGCAACATGCTTGGAATTACCTGTTGAGCTATAATATAGTACCATTGCAACATCACATCCTATCTATGCAGCTACTCACTGGGCCCATTTTCAAACCGTTTGTCTACGATTATTATAGCGGATTGTATCGTGTTTGCAAAGCAAAAACAGAACGCAAAAAAACGAGCCTGTTTTTGTTCTTACGGTTATTCGTGATATGGACAACAGAGCCTGAGCCTGCCCGAATAAATTTCGCGGATTGCTGTACAAGAAAAGACCCAGCTATAATACAGGTCTTAAGAGATTGGACACTTGTGAGGTACCATACAAACAAGCCTGTTCTAACAAAATGAAATCCCAAATAGGCCTTAAGATTTTTGCAGGAACCGGCACCCTCATTCATCGTCGGGAGATGATAGTGATGTTTTTATGTTCTGCTCCATCTTTTCTATCAGTGTTCGGCTGTTTGAGGGTACATTTCAGTTTTATGGAATCTGTTCAAGCTGCAGCTTCAAATGATTCGTGACCATTCCCTCTTTTTTCAATATTTCTTCAGTTGCAATTATGATTCCATTATAAAAATAGATTTGGTGGAAAACATAAGGATAGAGGTGATGGATATGAAAGTCAGAAATATCATGTCAAAGGAAGTTACAAAGCTGAATCCGGATGATTCCATCGAAAGAGCCGCCCAACTGATGAAGCAGCACA
>JAEXDU010000236.1 GCA_023401495.1 Bacillota bacterium | reverse complement strand
AAGCTTCCGACTGCTGCGGGATCGCGTTGTCCTTTTTGCCGCCCTCTACAGAGATCAAACGGAAATCCGACTTTTTCTTGACCGCATACAGCAGGCGGCCCAGCAGCATACTGGCGTTGGCGCGCCCCTTATCGATATCCGCACCGGAATGGCCGCCGAGCAGACCACCCACCGTGATGTTCAGCACGGTGCCGGAATACGGTGCGCGTGCAATGGGCAAACGGCAACGGGTCATATTGCCGCCCGCGCAGCTCACAGTGAAAATCCCTTCCTCCTCAGAGTCAAGGTTAATGAGCTTTCTGCCCTTTAAAGGCGACATGTCCAGTTGGATGGCGCCCAGCATACCGATCTCCTCATCGATGGTGAGAATCGCCTCGACGCGGGGATGCGATAATTCCTTTGAGTCGAGCACAGCCAGCGCCATAGCGACAGCGATACCGTTGTCCCCGCCGAGCGTGGTGCCCTTGGCCCGAATCCGGTCGCCATCGATCACAAGATCAATGCCTTCTTTCTCCATGTCCTTGGTGCAGTCCGGCTCTTTCTCGCAGACCATATCCAGATGGCCCTGCAGAATAATCGGCTCCGCACTTTCGTATCCCAGTGTCGCTTCTTTTATGATGATCACATTGTTGAAGCTGTCCTGATGATATTCCAGCCCGCGCGCTTTCGCAAAGCTTACGCACCAGTCGCTGATTGCCCTTGTGTTCGTCGATCCGCGCGGGATCGCTGAAATCTCTTCAAAAAAATGAAAAACACTCTTCGGTTCCAGATGCTCTAATACTCCCATGACGATAGCTCCTTTACAGTATAATAGGAACCTCACACCGTTTACGGCAACCAGCTGCCGACGGCTGAGAGAACCTTGAAACTCGAAGCGGGGATCTGTTCGCCGCTAAAGGATGAACCAATTATTCCCGCATCTCATTTCTGTTATTATAACATCCGTCACTCGTCATGCAAAATCCTTGGATTCTGCACAAAGGGTACGTTGTTCCGTTACCATAAGAAATCATACCGGCTCTGCTCCGCCGGTCAGGTTTTCATCTTTTCTTTTGGAACTGAACGAAACGGTTGTTTTGCAAAATCTTCATATAGTGAACCAGACGGTTATAAACCGGTTCCGCCTGATCGCCGAAATGCGCCTTCATTTCGTCCGCTATATCGCCCACAGTCCGCACGCCGTCTATTTTCTTCCACACAAAACTGCCAAAGGTATCCAGTGCGATATGGCTTACGCGGGGCGAATGGAACAGCTTTTGGGCGATCACGTGGTGAATGCCCTTATGCACCATGTGGACTGTGACAATGCCGTCCTTTTCGTCCCATGAATTTTGAGGATTCAGGATCGGCACAAAATCCAGATAGTTTTTTCTTTTTTCCATCAGAGCTTCTCCCGGTTCGATTGGAACCGGGCCATACACCCTTTTATGATGTACAGCCCGGCCATGTTTTGGTTTTAATTATCTTTTCAGGCTTTTATTCCAAACAGTGGATTTCAGGATCGTTATGAGCAGCAGAATAAAAGCGATCAGTCCGGCAATATTGCCGAAGTGCAGGGACTCAGGCAGCGCCACGTTGACGCTGAGCGCGGCAAATATTGCGAGGAAAACGCCGATAAGACCTTCACCCGCAATCAGACCGGAGCTGTAAAGCACGCCGGACTGTACCATGTCTTCTCTTTCCTCTTCGGACGAAGCCTTGCGCTTTTCCAGGTACAGACGAATCAAACCGCCGGCCATGATCGGCACAGAGAGATGAATCGGCAAATACAGACCAATTGCAAAGGGAAGCACGGGAATTCCCAGAATTTCAATGATAACCGCAATGCTTACTCCGGTAAACACAAGCGCCCAGGGCAGATTGCCGCCCATAACGCCTTCTACAACCATCTTCATCAGCGTGGCCTGCGGCGCGGGGAGCTCCGACGAGCCATATCCCCAGGCCTGATTGAGCAGGTACAGAACACCGCCGATGGTAAGCGCGGAAATAATGGTTCCGATCAGCTGGCCAATCTGCTGCAGCCTCGGCGTGGCTCCCACGAGGAAACCGGTTTTCAAATCCTGAGAGGTATCGCCGGCAATCGCCGCGCTGATACAAATGATGGAGCCGATGGTGATCGCGCCGATCATACCGCCGATTCCGCTATTGCCCGTCGCCTTCAAAAGCATGGTGGCGATGAGCAGAGTTGCGATCGACATACCCGAAACAGGGTTGTTAGACGAACCGATCAGACCGACCATCCGGGAAGAAACGGTCGCAAAGAAGAAACCAAAAATAATGACGATCAGCGCTCCCAGGAAATTCAGCGGGATCGCCGGAACGAGCCACATGACCAGAGCGACGATTACCGTGCAGATCAGCAGGAATTTCATGGAGAGATCCTGTTCGGTACGCAGCGTACCCTTCGTGCTCTGTCCGTAACCGGCAATTGCATCCCGAAACGTGCGGACAATCAGCGGCAGGGTTTTGATCAGAGTGATAATTCCGCCGGCCGCCACGGCTCCCGCGCCGATGTAGCGGACAAAATTGCTCCAGATTCCCCATGTTCCTTGGGTTTCCCACAGCTCCGCAACGGAAACGCTTGCGGGAAAAATAACAAGATCGCCGCCGAAAAGAGCGATAAGCGGCATAACGACAAACCATGCGGTAGCGCCGCCCGCGAGAAGATAAGAGGATACCCGTGCTCCGCATATGTAACCAACACCGGCCAGCGCAGGAAGCACGTCTGCACCAAATCCAGCACCTTTATACATGGGGATTTTCCAGTCGATCTCACTGGGGAAAAGCTTGAGTCCATCTGTAATGAACTTATATACGGCGGAAACACCCAGACCGATAAAAACGGTAGAGGCCTTATTGCCGCCTTTGTCACCGGCCATCAGAACCTCGGCGCAGGCCTGTCCCTCCGGGTAAACCAGAACGCCGTGCTCCTTGACGATCAGCGCCGTACGCAGCGGCACCATAAATACAACGCCGAGAATACCGCCGCACAGGGCGATCAAAGAAATCTCAAGAAGAGAAGGCATCGACGTCAGTCCGTCCTCCGCCCACATAAACAGCGCAGGCATGGTGAAGATCGCACCGGCCGCCACTGCCTCGCCGGCAGAGCCGATGGTTTGTACCATGTTGTTTTCCAGAATGGAATCACGTTTCAGAATCACACGAATGATGCCCATAGAGATAACAGATGCGGGAATCGCAGCCGAAACCGTCATACCTACGCGCAATCCCAAATACGCATTGGCGGCGCCGAATAGAATAACGAGCAAAATACCCAAAGCTACTGAATAAACAGTAAATTCAGGTACTACCTTATCCGCCGAAACATAAGGTTTATGATTTTTTTCTTCCAATGTTCTTACCTCCAATAAATTTTCATGAATACGTAAATTAAATTTCATGTAGAGATAAAACAATTTTAATCGGGTTTTATACATTAGTCAATGCTTTGTTGCAATATGTAAAAATTGTTTATAATAATAAAAAATTTTGTAAAATTTAGAAGGAGAAACAGATTTCCCCATGACAGGTCGAATGGGTGGAAAATGCGAATATTTTTCTTTACATCACCTGTTTTGTTTTCGGCAGCCCAGGTGCCAGCAGAAGCCGGGTACAGGTTTGTGCTGACTCGTCATAGCGATATACTGAAAATAAAAAGTGGATTTATCTTTGCCTTTTTCTCTTTTTGATCCAGCGTTCTACCTTGGCATATGTCTGGCCATTTTTGCGCCTTCCATAAAAAGCAATTCCCAAAAGAAAAATCAAACCATAATCTACCGCCACAGTCAGTCTGAAATGATGAAAAGCAGTTTCTTCCAAATGGTTTGCCCAGAAGAGGATCGCTAAAGCAAGAGCGATCAGATGGAAAATGAAACAGCCAAAGTATGTAATCAATAAAATCCGTGGAATTTCCTTGCGGTACCGCCTATAAAGAATCCATTCTATCAATGTTTGGCCTTTTCTTCTTTTCCGTCTGGCACTGTTATTGACCTGATAATCGATGATACACGAGTATAAACTCCGAAGATAACAGAATGTCAATAAAAATAAAGCAAGTATTAATAGGATATAACTCAATTAACTCTCCCGTTCCGTATGGATTTCACAGTAAGAATATCGATCTGCCCGCAGCGTTGGAATCGCAATCAAATTGCCTGCTCACGAATGAGCAAATATCTCGCGGAAGCCCCAATTGTCGGTTCTTCTCCCAAATAAGCCAATTTTCCATGAATGCAGGAAATGAGAGCCGGTCCATTGAAAACAAGATGCTCCAAGGCAAACTCCAAAGGAAGCGTAACCCCGTCAAACCCTTCATTTATGCTCAGCATATAGCAAGTGTCTGGAGCTCCATTCTTTTTTAACAGGCGATAAACGTCTTGCCAGCTGGAAATCGGCTGCGTAATCTTTCGTATACATCTTTCATTAAAATATTTGCGCTCGCAGGTTTTCCATATAAAATCTCTCCGCTTTTTTTCGTTCCAGAGCTCGTATTTCGCTCGTTCTTTTTTCAGATCGATGATAAAAGCAGAAATGATTTGAGACTCAATCTTTTGATCCATGCTTCTCTCTCCTTTCACGAATAAGTATTATCAAATCAAAGTATGAGCAAAAAATGACAAAGCGTCAATATGAATGGCAGACAAACCAACAGGAAATATATGGTATTCCAATGAACCCAAATCAAAAACCACCGGCTGTGCCGGTGGTTTTTGATTTGCCGGCATTGTCTCTCCCTGCTGTTTTTAGGCAGCGCCAAGGTTTTTTCTGAACCTTCGGCACGGCAAAAAATTTTCTCTCATTAAAAAAAGAGCCGCCGGAACAGTACCGTGTTCCGGCGGCTCTTTTTACGCTCACTTCATTTAAGAGATGTCTCAGCATGGTGAACTTTGCAAATCATTATACTCCCTATGTAACATCTGTGGAAACAAGTAGACCCAAATAAAAGCTTTCTTCCATAAAAGAAGCTGTCATGATCGCATTGAGCTCCATGCTGCAGCATCGGCACTGAAAAGTTCAAAGGGTCTTTTTGACGTATCTTCGTCACCAAAATTACAGGTGGAACAATCCGAGTGCCAGAGCTGTAATAATAAACACCACATACATGGGAATTGCGTACTTCATAAAGGTTTTCAGATAGTCGCCGAAGTTCATTTCCGTTCTGTCAATCAGAAGGAACAGCCATGCGACAGTGGGACTTCCGTAACGGATCGCCTGACCCATCATGGACGCCATGGTAATTTCCATCGCACCGATCCCGAACTGCGCGGCAATCGGCACAATGACCGGGAGAATCCCAAAGTAGTAGGCGTCAACCGGCAGAGCCCAGCACGCGACGGCACCGATGAGAGCAAAAATAATCGGGATGTGGGTGCCAAGCGATTCGGGGATCAAGCTTGCCAGATTGGCTGCCAGAGCGGTCGCCATTCCGCTGCTGTTGAGAACGCCCATGAAGCAGCCCGCCGCCATGATAATGATGGCAACGGAAATGGTGTCCGCGCCGTTCGCGGCAATTCTTTCGCGCTGCTCTTTGAATCCATAGTTGACAGCTACCACGATTCCGGTGCCGACCATGAAAAGAAGCGCTCCGCTTGCAAGCCCCATGATCATCGCTACCATCAGTGCGAGAGTGAACACAAGATTGAAAACAAACAGCTTGGGTCTTTTGCTTTCCTTATCGTTTTCGGTAATCGCCGCGCACATTTCCTCGATCTGAGCAGCACTGATGATCTCTCCGCCGCCCTTTACATAGCCCAGGCGCTTGCGCTCGGCTGTTCCGAGAAAGTATGCCAGAACGATCACATAAACCAGACCCATACCCAACACGGGAAGAAATGCTTTAAACAGAACATTGACATCCACATTGATGACAGAAGCCGCTCTGGCCAGCGGGCCGCCCCACGGCAGACAATTGCCGATCGAGCAGGGCAGAATGATCATCATCGCCAAATTGGAAAGCTTCATATTCATCTTTTTAAACAGCGGGATAAACGCGGCCGTTACGATCAGTATGGTTGTTGTCCCATCCCCATCGAGGGTTACGGCACAGGAGGTCAGGGTCGCGACCATCATGACCTTCAGCGGGTCTCCCTTTGCCTTTCGGATCAAAAAGGTGCACAGCGGATCGAACAATCCGACATTCATCATCAGGCTGAAGTAAAGCACCGCAAACAGAATCATCACGCCGGAATTGATGGTTCCAAGCTTCACAGAGCCGGAATCGCTCAGGGTGTAGAACAATCCATCCTTAAACCAGGAAAAAATCTCTGTAAAGGGAACCCCATTCACAACACAGGCAAGCAGGCCGGCGACAGTGGACGAAATGATCAGGCCCGCAAAAGCAGACATCTTTTTCGCACAGACAAGAACGAGGAACAAAATAATCATGAAATATGCCAAAGCTACCAACATATCAATACCCTCCTCCATCATGAAACACGATGTGATTCCATTTTAATCCATCATGATTTGTCCTGAAGCATTTCCGTAACCCACGCGGGTGCAAGATTTGGAAGTTCACGCCCTTCTTCTCTGCATTTGCGGTAATTGGCGATGGCGTCGCGGCGCTTGAGCTCATAGTCCTCTTTCTTTTCGGCTGCCGTCAGCACTTCTTCTATGCGCCCGCGCGGAATGACCGTTACGCCGTCGTAGTCGCCTACCACCAAATCCCCGGGAGTCACTTTCACGCCCGCACAGGTAACAATCGTGTTGATTTCGCCCGGGCCCTTTTTGTCGGGACTTCTTTGCATAAAGCCTTTTGCATAAATCGGAATATCCAGAGCGGCCAGACCGGTCTTGTCTCTGACATAGCCGTCAATGACAATGCCGGAAAGTCCGATGGCCGCCGCGGCGCCGCCCATCAGGTCGCCCATATACGCGCGCTCCGTGTAGCCCTTTCCCGCAACGACAAGGACATATCCGGGTTTTCCCTGATAAATCGCCACATGGATCGGAAAGTTATCACCGTCCTCCGTGTCGACCGTGCAGGCGGTGCCTACCA
>JAEXDU010000224.1 GCA_023401495.1 Bacillota bacterium | reverse complement strand
GTTTGTAGCCGGAGATGTCGGTGGGATTGAGGAAGCCAGCTCCGCGATGATCGGCGGACGGATTGCGGGTGCCGCCGCCGCCAGACGCGGCGGATATTTGTCCGAAGAGGAATTCAGTGAAAAAGTGACGGCTTTGAAAGCCTCTTTGGGTCAGCTCCATGAGGGAATGTTCAGCCCCAAAAACAAAGGCCGTCGGGATTTGATCGTGACGGAGGAAGGGTATGCGCTGTCCAAAGAGCTGCTTCGGCACGGATATTTAAGCGACGACGAGGTGGAGCACTTCCCGGGGGCCGCCGCCGCAAACGCAGTGGGAATCCATCCGGTGATCGAATGTACGCAGAATATTCCCTGCAACCCGTGTCAGGATGCTTGCCGGTTCGGGTGCATCAAGGTGGGGGAACATATGACGACCCTGCCGGCCATCGAAGTAAGCGCCCGGTGTGTGGGCTGTGGAATGTGCGTGGCAAATTGTCCCGGTCAGGCGATCTTTCTTATCAAAAAAGAGGAAGACACAGGAACCGCTACGGTTACCCTGCCGTATGAGTTTCTTCCGGTTCCGGAAAAAGGGACGAAAGGGGTTGCTCTCGGCCGGGACGGCAGAGTGGTCTGTCCGGCTGAGGTTGTGAATGCGAAAACCGCCGGATCGATGGACGGGACCGTTTTGCTCACGATGAAAATCCCGTTGGAAATGTCGATGAAAGCGCGCTTTTTCAAGACAGTGGAGGAAACAGCATGAGTCGTTTACTGGATCGAAATCAGAATATCGGGGCATTCGTCCCGCAGCCGGACGATGATCTGATCATCTGCCGCTGCGAGGAAATCACAAAGGGAGAAATCCGCCGGGCCGTGCACGAGGGAATGTGGACGCTGACGGAGGTCAAGCGTTTCCTGCGCGCCGGAATGGGGCTTTGCCAGGGACAGACCTGCGGCAGGCTGGTTAAGGGAATCGTCGCGCGGGAGCTGGGAATCCGGCCGGCAGAGCTGGAGGATACCACGGCCCGCTGTCCCGCGCGGCCTGTGGAAATGCAGGTATTTGGAAATGAGGTGAGCCCGGATGAGTAAACATGCAGAGGTGATGATTATCGGCGGCGGCGTGATCGGCTGTGCCGCCGCGTATGAGCTGGCAAAACAGGGCGTTTCCGTACTCGTGCTGGAAGAGAGAATGATCGGCCATGGCGGCTCGAGCAGAAACGGCGGCGGTGTTCGCCAGTCTGCCAGAGATGTGCGGGAGCTGCCGATCGCCATGTATGCGATCAAAAATCTGTGGCCGGCCCTCTCTGATGAGTTGGGGGTTGACGTGGAATATCATCAGGACGGCAACCTGCGTCTTGCCAAAACGGAAAAGCATATCGGCATTTTGCAGAATCTGGTGGATAACAGCCGAAAATCCGGGCTCGAGGTCTCAATGATCTCTGGCAATGAGGCGCGGAAGATCTGCCCTTATATGTCGGGAGAGGTGATTGCCGCCAGCTGGTGCCCTACGGACGGGCACGCAAACCCCATGGTGACCACTCTGGCGTATTACCGCAAGGCGCGGATGCTGGGTGTCCATTTCATTACCGGTGAAAAGGTCATCGGGCTAAAAAAAATCAAAGGGCGAATCCGCCAGGTGGTTACACAGTCCGGCAATAAATATGAGGCAGATACGGTTATTCTGGCGGCAGGCTTTGCATCCAGAGCGATCGCGGACACCGTGGGTGTGGATATCCCCATGTTCAAGCAGATCAACGAGTGCCTTGTCACAGAGATGCAGCCGCCAATGTTCTGGCAGATGCTCGGCACCGCGGAGGCGGACTTTTACGGCCACCAGACCAAGCATGGCTCGTTTGTGTTCGGCGGAAGCTCCGGTCTGGAATACTTTCACCGCAATCAGACCGATGACGCGCATGAAACGTCAATTACACCAGCCTGTGTCTGCCGCGGCATCATGAAATATTTCCCCAATTTGTCCGAGGCCAAGATCATCCGCAACTGGGCGGGGTGGATCGACGTATGCGCTGACCATGTACCGGTGATCGACCGGGTCGAAGAGGTACCCGGCCTGATTCTGGCCTGCGCGTTCAGCGGGCATGGCTTCGGTATCGCACCTGCGGTCGGCAAAATTTTGACGGAGCTGGTGCGGGAGCAGCCTACCTGTGTTGATATTTCCCCGCTCAAATATGATCGTTTTCACGCGAAAGCCTGAATCATCGTCTGCTTGAGGTCGCCGGACGTTTTCAGGGCTTTTGTGTAAAAGCAGTCATCAGGAGCAGATAAAAAAGAAAGGGCAAGCCGCCGGTTCCATTTAAAACGAAACCGGTGGCTTGCCCTTTCTTTGTAGAATGTTTTTTCTTTCTGCTGTGGGATCGGAGAGATAAAAAATCAACCGGACTCTCCAACGTGGCAGATGAATACCATGCACGAATAAGGAAGCAATTGCAGCAGGATTATTTTTTTAACAGAGAGCTTTTTTGATAAATATATAAATATCAAGCCGGTTGTTAGTGACATACCTATAAAAAAGCAACACACAGTGGGGATCATCTTAAATGTAGCCATCACCAATTTGTGAGATAGTCGTTCACTTTAAAAAGGAGATTCGTTTCTTCCCCTACCGGAGACAGGGGAAGAAACGCTGTTTATATCAAAACCGATTTTTCAAAATGAATGGACTGAATTGTCGACAATTAAAAATAAAAAGCATCTGCCGAAGGATGATCAGCTTCTGGGGTAAGGGAATATCACTGTCAGCAGCATTTTAAAAGGCTTTTCCGCAGCAACCGCATGCGGAATCCCTGCAGGCATCACGATGGTCTGTCCCTGCGTTACGGAATGCACCTGCCCGCCGATAGTGATCTGCGCGTCGCCCTCCAGCACGGTCACCATGGCGTCTCCGTCGGAAGAATGTGTGCTGATCTCTTCCCCCTGATCAAAAGAGAAAAGAGTGATGCTGACCGCCGGATTCTGGGCCAGAGTGCGGCTTACGACCTGACCCTCCTGATATTGTACCAAAGAGGAAAGCTCCAGTTCCTTTTCAAATTCGATGTTTTTTAAATATTGTGCGCTCATACGAATCCTCCTCCTAATTTGTTTGCGCGGCATCCTCAACGAGCCGCTTTTCCCCGGAAATCTCCTGTATGGGCCGAATGTTCTGGGTGACTTCCAACACACCCAGGTATTCGCCGGCCTCGCTTCGGACAGCAAAGTACCGGATCAGGATATACTTGTCGCCCATCTTGATCCAAAAGTCTTCCTGGTCCTTCCGGCCGTCCCGGAAATCCTCCACCAGCTTTTCCACGATGTGCACGCTGGCCGGAGGGTGGCAGTTGGAAACCTTTCGGCCGATGATGGCCTTTGTCCGCGGAAAGACCCGTTCCGCGCCCTGCGAAAAGTATTTTACGGTATCGTCCTTACCGACAAAGGTAATATCGATCGGCAAGGTGTCGAGCATCCGGACAAGCTCTTCCGTTTTTAGGATGCCGGTCGGCAGGGTGATAACGCCGGATCCGGCTTCTTCCCGCAGCTCTGCCTTTGGTTTGTTTTCTGCCGTAGGCTTCCATACGGGAGCGCCGTCAATCAGGCAATACCCCAGGTCGGCAACTTCATCGGCGATGATTTTCCACTCATCCTGCGTCAGGTTTTCAATCAGCATGGGGAAGAGGATGTTCTCCTCTTTAAAGATCATTTCGTTGATCCGATTGAACAGCGCTTCCAGCCGCGGCGCAAGCTGAGCGGCGGATTCCGACGGCAGCTTTTTCAGAATCTCTTTGAGCTCGTCCCGGATTTCATCGTCCACGCCCCACATCACTTTTGGGGGAGCGGTAATCCCGTACTGCTCCAGATAGGGGAAGAGCAGGTTCTCTTTTTTGCTGTAATGCCGGTCGATCTCCATCAGTCTGGTCAGGCCGTCTTTCAGCTCGCTCTGCGCGTCGGCCCCGGACGACAGCTTGGACTGCATGTCCTGAATCAGCGTTTCCAGCGCCCGGTTCTCCCGCCACAGTGTGTTGATCGGGTGCCCGGGGATTTTGGCCGGGTCGGACGGTCGGTGGATTTCCTCAATCGAACCCTTAAAAACCGCGGCGTGAACGTCGCAAAGACGCTGCACCTCGCCGACGGGCAGTCCGCCCAGGATCAATGCCTGCTCCGCCTGAGCGATCTCTTCTGCGGAAACATTGCCGAACACAGCGGCAAATTGGTCTTTGACCTCATCTACGCTTTTGCCGTCGTGCAGCTGAGAAATCAGTTCCTTTAACACTTGCTGGCGGTATTCTCTGTTGTTGATTTCAGCGCTCATATGAATCCTCCTTTATCTGCTGATTGCGGCCTGTGAAAGCCTGTATTCCTTTTTAAAGAGCGGCGGCAAATTGCCTGCCGAAGTCCCGGCAGCTTTCCAACTCGGCTTCATCGGGAACCCACAGGGCTCTGTGCCCGTTGTTGACGATTTGAAAGTCCGCCTTTTCCAACTCTTCGGTCAACTGCTTGACTGCTTCGCCGCTCCAGCCATAACTGCCGAAAGCAGCGGCGCGCTTCTCTTTGAATTTCAGCCCCTTGATCATCTCGAGCATGCCGCCGATGGAAAACAGATAACCGTTGTTGATGGTGGAGGAGCCGACCAAAATGGCCTTGGAGCGGAACACCTCAGAAAGGATATCGTTTTTATCCTCCTTCGCGGAGTTCATCAGCTTTACGGTGATGGAGGGGTCTGTGTCGCGGATGCCCGCCGCGATGGCCTCCGCCATTTTGCGGGTGGAGTTCCACATGGTGTCGTATACCAGAGTGATCTGGTTTTCCTGGTAGTTGTCTGCCCATTTCAGGTACTGCTCCACAATCGCGGTCGGGTTTGACCGCCAGATCACGCCGTGGCTGGGGCAGATCATGCTGACCGGCAGGTTCAGATCCAAAACCTCATGAATCTTTTTGGTGACGAATTTGCTGAACGGAGTGAGAATATTGGCATAATATTTCAAAGCCTCGGCAAGAAGCTCCGCCTGATCCACCACATCGTCATACAGCGATTCGGTCGCATAGTGCTGCCCAAAGGCGTCGTTGCTGAAAAGAATATTTTCCCCGGTCATATAGGTGAACATGGTGTCGGGCCAGTGGAGCATCTGCGCCTCCACAAAAATCAGTTTGCTGTCCCCGATTTCGAGCGTATCTCCCGTTTTCACGGTCACAAAGTTCCAGTCCTGGTGGTAGTGGCCTTTCAGGATTTTTACGCCGTTGGCCGTGCAGTAAATCGGTGTGTCCGGAATTTCGCGCATCAATTCCGGCAAAGCGCCGCTGTGGTCGACCTCGTTGTGGTTCATCACAATGTAATCGATGCTTTTCAGGTCTACCTCCTGCTTCAGGCGGGCAACAAATTCCTTATCAAAGGGCTGCCATACCGTGTCCATCAGCACGGTTTTCTGGTCGCGTATCAGATACGAATTGTATGACGACCCTCTATGTGTAGAATACTCATCACCGTGAAACCTGGTAAGCTCCCAGTCTACCTTGCCGACCCAGCTGACTTTATCCGTTAATTTCTTCCCCATAGAAGTACCTCCGTTCTTTTTGTCTTTCGTTAGTTTACCGAAAATTTTACAGGGTATAACTTCTTTTCTTCTTAAAACAGTATATCATAGATAATTTTGGAAGTTGGTTGCAAGTGCAACGGATGGAATCATTTTTTCCTGTTACTATATAAATAGGAAAAATGAAGGCAGGTCTTTTGTGGAAAAGGAGTTTTATCCTCCTGTGGAATTATGGTAGAATGGTTACCGGATGACAAGGAGCGCACCTTTGTATGTTAAAGGTATGGCGCCGATGGTGCGGTGAAGAGAGAGGGTGGAGTATGATTTCTAAAATGAAAAAGAGTCCGCTGTTCTTTGAAATGTCGGACAGCGACATCGAGAACTGTCTGAAATGCAGCCGGTCAGAGATCGTGAGCTACGAAAAGGACGAGCTGATTTTCCGCCAGCACGATGTTCCCCGAAAGCTGCTGGTGCTCCTGGAGGGGGCGGTCGTTGTCGGTAATGATTCCAGCTCGGGAAAGCGCAGCATTGTGGCTACGCTGGATCAGCCCGGGGAACTGTTTGGCGAGGTGTTTCTGTTTTTGAACAAGCAGGAATACGACCACTATGCGCAGGCAGTCGTTTCCGCGCAGATTCTGCAGATTCCAAAGGATTTTCTGTACAATCCCTGCGGGGAAAACTGCGGCTATCACACAAAGCTGATTTCCAATATGCTGTCGATTCTCGCTCAGAAAGCGTATTACCTGAACCGCAAGCTTCAAATCGTATCGTGCGCCACTCTTCGGCAGAAGATCGCGAAGGTTCTGCTGCAGAATGCATCGCCCGACGGCCGGGTGACACTCTCGATGAACCGGGAGGAGCTGGCCGATTTTATGAATACCGCGCGGCCATCCTTATCCAGAGAGCTGATGAAGATGCAGGAAGACGGAATCATCAAAATCGAAAAACGGAAAATTCAAATTACCGATTTTGATGCACTGCAAAACAATTGATATCGTCATTTCATTTTGAATGGGCCGTTTATGTCTTCTCTCGCCTGTGGCAGGGGAAGACAGTGCTGTTTTCATGCAAAATCATTTTTTTGAAAATTTCATTATAATTTTCGGAATCCGTAACCGGCGTTACGGATTTTTTTATTTTCGGCTGGTATGATGAGGACAACAAAAGGCCGCGAGGCCACCGAGCGAAAATGAAGGAGGATACTTTCATGGAAAATAAAATGTTTTGCTATCAGTGTCAGGAAACCGCCGGCTGCACCGGGTGCACGCAGATGGGTGTCTGCGGAAAAAATCCGGAGGTTTCTGCCATGCAGGATTTGCTGGTATATGTGACAAAGGCCTTGTCGTCTGTCACCACGCAGCTTCGGGCCGAGGGCAAGGAGGTTTCCGCCGAGATCAATCATCTGATTACGCTGAATCTTTTTGCCACGATCACCAATGCGAATTTTGATGAAGACGCGATCGTTGACCGCATTTTTGAAACGCTGTTTCGCAAGCAGGAGCTGCTGAAACAGGTTGCTCACCCCGAGGCTCTGCCCGAAGCTGCGCGCTGGACCTCTTCGAGCCGTGCGGACTTTCAGGCAAAAGCGGCAGAAGTCGGCGTGCTTTCCACAAAGGATGAAGACGTCCGCAGCCTTCGCGAGCTGATCACCTACGGCCTGAAGGGCCTTTCCGCTTACAGCAAGCACGCAAACGTACTGCTGAAAGACGACGGTGAGGTCGACGCGTTCCTGCAGCGCGCGCTGGCGAAAACACTCGACGATTCCCTGACGGTGAACGATTTGATCGCTCTGACGCTCGAAACCGGTGAATACGGCGTGAAAGGCATGGCGCTTCTGGATGAGGCCAACACCTCCGCCTATGGCAATCCGGAGATCACCAAGGTCAATATCGGCGTTGGCATGCGCCCCGGTATTCTGGTTTCCGGTCACGATCTGCGCGATTTGGAAATGCTGCTCAAGCAGACCGAGGGCACCGGCGTGGATGTATATACCCATTCCGAAATGCTGCCCGCCCACTACTACCCGGCATTCAAGAAATATTCCCATTTTGTCGGCAACTACGGCAACGCATGGTGGAAGCAGAAGGAAGAATTCCAGAGCTTCAACGGCCCGATCCTGATGACCACCAACTGCATCGTGCCGCCCAAGGACAGCTACAAGGACCGCCTTTATACCACAGGCGCCGCAGGCTTCCCCGGCTGCAAGCATATCCCGGGCGAGATCGGCGAGGAGAAGGATTTCTCTGAGATCATCGAGCACGCAAAGCGCTGTGCGTCCCCCGCGGAAATCGAGCGCGGCGAGATCATCGGCGGCTTCGCGCACAATCAGGTGCTGGCTCTGGCCGACGCTGTGGTCGATGCGGTCAAGTCCGGCGCGATCAAAAAGTTCGTGGTAATGGCCGGCTGTGACGGCCGCGCAAAATCGAGAAACTACTACACCGATTTTGCCAGAGAACTGCCGAAAGACGCGGTTATTTTGACTGCGGGCTGCGCAAAATATAAATACAATAAGCTCGCCCTCGGCGACATCGGCGGCATCCCCCGCGTACTCGACGCCGGACAGTGCAACGACTCTTATTCGCTGGCCGTGATCGCGCTCAAGCTGAAAGAAGTGTTCGGCCTGGACGATATCAACGATCTGCCGATCGTATACAACATTGCCTGGTACGAGCAGAAAGCCGTCATCGTTCTGCTGGCGCTGCTGCACCTCGGCGTAAAGGACATTCACCTTGGCCCGACGCTGCCTGCTTTCCTTTCTCCCAATGTGGTAAAAGTTCTGGTTGAGAACTTCGGCATTGCCGGAATCGGCAGCGTAGAGGATGATCTGGAACTGTTTTTCGGCAAGGGTGCGGCGAGCAAGCCCTCCATTACCGAGGATATGCTGATCGGCGAAATCCTCCGGCAGTATCCTGACGCCGCTCCTGTTCTGATGGAATG
>JAEXDU010000192.1 GCA_023401495.1 Bacillota bacterium | reverse complement strand
ACTCTGATCAATGTCGTTTTTGTTGTTACCGCATATCTCACGTATGTTGCCGGTGCCGATGCTATGTGCGCTACTCTGGCCGGATTAAGTACATCCGGCATTTCCCCGGACAGCCCGGAGCCACCCGCCATCTTGAAAATTATTTGGGGCGGTGTCCTGGGTGTAATTGCCTGGATCACCTTGAGCTTCGCCGGTCTGGACGGATTAAAGGCATTGTCCAATCTGGGAGGTATTCCTACATTAATTTTGTTGGTGCCGATCACTTATTCTTTGATAAAGGTGGCCTGGAACCCCTATAAATACGATACCTTTAAAGAAGACTATGACGAATTTGGTCAACCCAAAAGGCCTAAGGTTGCTGAATTAAGCGAAAAATTGGATGAGGTAGAAATAGTTTCCCTTCATCAGGAATAGAGAATCCAGCTATTTCTGAAAAAGATTTGAGTCTTACTTCCCTTTATTCGGTGCTCCCATTTTACAAATAACATGAAATGCTTCCCATTTGCTTTTTAAAGTGTTTTCAGTTTCAGCGTATGGGAGAATCCATTCTTTTAGAAAGCCTTTATTTTCATTCGACTATTATTAAATATGACCAGAAGGATGCGGTGGGTCTGGAAGACCGCTAGAGAGACATGCTGCACCGAATGACGACGCTGTAAGACGTCTTTGATATCATCATCAAATAAAAACAGTCGCCGGAAACCTTGGCAAGGTTTCCGGCGACTGTTTTTTCTTTATGGAGAATAGATCGATTTGTAAAAAATCCAATTCCACTATACAAGGGGACTTTCATCTTGTATTGTTACAAGAACAGGAGCAGCCCGGCTCCGAAATAGGAAATCAGCCCGTAAAGTACGATGTACAGCAGGTAATATTTCAGCGTAATACGAAGAATGCCGCTTTCCTTCCCGGTATTCCCGGTTGCTGCCGTTGCTACGGAAATATTCTGCGGGGAAATGATTTTACCCGCCGTTGAGCCCATGGTGTTTGCCGCAATCAACCAGATCTCCTGAACGCCGATGGCCCGTGCGGTTTCCGCCTGCAGCGCGCCGAACAAAACGCTGGAGGAGGTGGCGCTGCCGGTCACGAAGGTTCCGATCGAGCCGATCAGCGGGGCAACCAGCGGGAACGCCGTGCCGGTAACCGCCACCAGAAAGGCTGCGATATCACGCGTCATACCGCTGTAACCCATCACCTTTGCCGCTGCCAGAATCGTCATCAGTGTAATGACGGTTTTCGACATCTGCTTCAGGGTCTGGCCCATCACCGTCAGCATATCGGACCCGCTTGCCTTTTGCAGCAGTCCGCCAATGATGGCGGCAATCAGAATCAGCACGCCGGGAGTGGCCAGCCAGGAGAACGTATAGGGGGTTGCCCCTTCGCCGGCATAGATGATAACGCTCGTTTTGACTGCGGACAGCACGTTATAGACCGGCGGCACCAGCTTGGAAACGGTCAGCAGAAATACGAAGATCAGAATAAACGGCGCCCACGCAAGCAGAGCGTTGCGAAGACTCAGGTGCTCCTGAGCAGCGGCCTGTGCTTCCTCGGTGGGGGCAACCTTATATTCCTCCGGTGTATTTTTGCAGAGAAATTTCGCAGCCAGAATCGTCAACGCCATACTGGCAACAGAGCCGGTGACCGCGGGCAGCTCCGCACCGATAAAGCGGGAGGTAATCAGCTGCATAATTGCAAAGCCTAGACCGGAAACCAATGCAATGTGCCAGCTCGTTTTCAGGCTTTTCAGCCCGCCGCCTGCAATCACCACCAGCAGCAGAGGGGTGAAAACTACCATAATAAACAGCTGCAGCGACACGACCGTTGCCGTGGTGATCGGGTCGTAGCCTGTGATCGAAGCAACCGTAACGGTGGGGATGCCGATGGAACCAAAGGCCGTAGGGGTTGCATTGGAAACCAGGCAGACGACAGTTGCAAAGATCGGGTTAAAGCCCAGGCCGCAGAGAATGCTGGCAGGGATTGCAACAGAGGTGCCAAAGCCCGCCATACCTTCCATAAATCCGCCAAAGCCCCAGGCAATGATGAGTACCAGAACGCGCTTGTCGTTGGAAACCGACGTCAGCATTTTTTGGATTTTTGCCATCGCACCGGTTTTTACCGTCAGATTATAAGTAAAAATGGCGGCGATGATAACGATGGCGATAGGCCAAAGAGCCATGACGACTCCTTCCAAACCGGCGGTAAACACTTCGATTGCCGGTGCTTTCCAGTACATAAGCGCCAGAAGAATCGCGATGACCAGCGCAAGCGGGCAAGCCTTGTAGGCAGGCATTTTTATGTAACAAAGGGAAAAGACAAGCCATAAAATCGGCAGAAGAGCCAACAGAAAGTCTAAGAACATAAATCTACCTCATTCAGCAGTTTTTAAATCCATATTTTAACGAATCGTTATCAGGGAAAGACAGAAAGGCCGCCGGCTCTGAAAGCCCGGGAGACGGCGGCCTGATATTCCGGTCATTTCAATCCCATCAGACTGTCGGAGAAAATACGGGCATCCATCAGGCGATTGTCGATTTCAGGCTGAAAATCCATCAGATCAAGAATCTGCGTCTGTATATCGATTCCGGGAGCTACCTCCGTCAGATAGACGCCGTCGGAGCGCAGCTCAAACACGGCGCGCTCTGTAATGTACAGAACCGGCTGGCTCACCTTCTGAGCATAGGCGCCGGAAAAAGTGATCTGCTCAACCTGATCGATGAATTTCTTCTCTTTGCCCTCCTGATCAATGATAAGCTTACCGTTTTCCACATGGGTTTTCAGGCCGCCTGCGGTAAAGGTGCCGCAGAAAAATACCTTTTTGGCATTCTGCGTGATGTTGATAAATCCGCCGCATCCGGCAATCCTGGGGCCGAACTTGGAAACATTGATGTTTCCAAAACGGTCGGCCTGCGCCAGCCCCAGAAAAGCGTAGTCGACACCGCCGCCATCGTAAAAGTCAAACTGATAGGGCTGATCCAGGATTGCCTCTGCGTTGACCGAACCGCCGAATTTCGGGCCGCCCTGCGGCACGCCCCCCACGGGGCCGGATTCTACGGTAAGGGTCATGTAGTCACCGATTCCCTCTTCGTTCGCCACCATGGAAATGTATTCGGGGATGCCGATCCCAAGGTTTACGATGGAATTGGGGATCAGTTCCATCGCCGCTCTGCGTCCGATGATCTTTTTGGCGCTCATGGGTGGGTGATCCAGACTGTCCAGCGGAACCCGGTATTCGCCGCTCATAGAACCATCATATTCGCAGCCGACGCATTGCTCGTGCTCGCTCGGGTTCTGCGCCACCACAATGGCATCCACATAAATTCCGGGGATTTTCACCAGCTTGGGGTCCAGCGATCCGTTTTCAACAACCCTTTCCACCTGAACAATGACCTTGCCGCCGCAATTATGTACAGCCTGTGCGATGGAGGTCGCCTCGATGGACGCCACCTCGTGGCTCATGATGACGTTGCCGTTTTCATCCGCATAGGTGCCGCGGATAAAGCCGATGTTCAGCGGGATCGCCTTGTAGAGGAGCTTTTCCTGACCGAGGATTTCCACAACCTCTACCAAATCCTCTTTGGTAATATCGTTGAGCTTGCCGCCCTCCAGACGGGGGTCTGCAAAGGTGTTCAAACCCACATGGGTAATGGTGCCGATCCGGTGCCCGGCAATATCTCGATAGAGCTGAGAGAGCGTTCCCTGAGGAAGGTTATAGCCCTCGATCTTGTTTTGCAGAACCAGTTCCCCCAGCTTCGGCACCATGTTCCAGTGCCCGCCGATGACGCGTCTGGTCATTCCCTCGTGGGCAAAATGGTCGGCGCCGCTGCCGTCGCGGTTTCCCTGGGCGGCCGCATAGAATAGAGTCAGGTTCTTCGGTGATCCGGTTTCCAAAAATCTTGCCTCCAAAGCACGGGTCAGCGCTTCAGGCATTACGCTTGCCACAAAGCCGCTGGTGGTAATGGTGTCTCCGTCCTTTACCCAGCCGGCGGCATTTGCCGCAGTAATCATTGGCTTTTTAGACATGATACTCCTCCTCCGCATTTTTTCCTTTGACCCAAATCAACCGAATCAAAGTGATCGCATTCCGAAAGGATTTCCATCCATTTTCCGTATGCTTTCGGATTATTGGCCGATGAAGTGCTTCTCTTTGCGTTTCTCCAAAAATGCAGTCATGCCCTCTTTTTTATCCTGTGTAGAGAAGGACAGGCCAAACAGGTTGGCTTCCAGCTTCAGGCCGCTGTTCAGGTCGGTGTCGCTGCCGGTGTTGATGGCCTCCTTCGCCAGGGCAACGCCGACCGGCGCGTTCTTCATGATGCGCCCTGCCATTGCTTTGCAGTAGTCAATCAGCTCTGCCAGCGAAACCACTTTGTTGACAAGGCCAATGCGGTAGGCCTCCTGCGCGTCGATCATGTCGCAGGTGAAAATCAGTTCCTTGGCGCGCCCTTTCCCTACCAGGCGGGAAAGACGCTGCGTGCCGCCAAAGCCGGGCAGAATCCCCAAACCGCATTCGGGCTGTGCGAATTTGGCGTTTTCAGAGGCGATACGGATATCGCAGGCCATTGAAATTTCGCAGCCGCCGCCCAGAGCGTATCCGTTTACGGCGGCAATGGTTACCTGAGGCATCTCTTCCAGATGTCCAAAGGCTTTTCTGGCAAGCTGGCCCATGGCGCTTCCCTCTACGGGAGTCGCATTTACCATTTCAGAAATATCTGCGCCGGCAACGAAAGATTTTTCACCGGAACCAGTCAAAATAATAACCTTTACATCTTCGCGTTTTTCGATTTCTGACAGGCAGGTGTCCAGTTCACTCAATGTTTCGCTATTGAGTGCATTTAGAGATTTCGGACGGTTGATGGTCAGCAGAGCAATGCCGTTTTGAATTTCCAGAAGCAGATTATTCATAACAAAAACCTCCGTAAAAAAATATAAAATTTAGATGAAGTATACAACTCCTCTCTTTGAGGCCTATTTTATTACGCATTTTATCTCGTGTCAAGAACATTTCTAAGCCGTAGGATTCGTATGGCGAATTATTTTTGTGCAAAGTGTAGTGCCTATAGGTAGTACCACTAGATATTGCGTATTTTTGGTGATATCTGGATGAAAAAATTTTTTTATTTTTTTGCAAGAAAAAAATTTGTTTTATTTCTCAAAAAATATCTTGACATGTATTTTATTTTATGTTAAATTCGCCTTATAAACAATTCTTATTCAGAAATGTTTTAAATAAGAATTGTTTTGAAACAATAAGGTGATTCTGAATCATGGTTGACCAAATGAAAGGAAGGATGAGTATGAACCTTACATTGAACGATGAACAAAAGCGCATCCAAACCCTTGCACGCGAATTTGCGGAAAGGGAAGTAAAACCCGGCGCTATCGAGCGCGATGAAACTTCTACTTATGATGTCGGTCTGTTCAACAAATTGGGGAAACTCGGCTTGATCGGCCTGCCCTATCCTGAAGCAGTAGGCGGTCAGGGGATGGGTTACCTCGAATATGCTCTTGCTGTTGAAGAGATTTCGAAAGTGGATGCCTCTCTGGGGATTTCCTATTCGGTAGCGACATCTCTTTATGGTGGTACCATTTTTAACTCTTCCGCTTCCGAAGAGGTGAAGAAAAAGTTCATGGCTCCTGTTCTTTCCGGCGAACATCTGGGCGGCTTTGGTTTGACCGAGCATGGGGCCGGTTCCGACGCAGCCGGTCAGAAGACCATTGCAAAACAGGACGGTGACTTTTATATTCTCAATGGTTCCAAGTGCTTTAACACCAACGGCCCTCTGGCCGACTATTATGTCATTTATGCGCTGACAGATCCTTCTGTTGGTACAAAAAGCATGACCTGCTTTGCGGTAGAACGCAGCACACCCGGTATTTCTATCGGCCATGTTGAAAACAAGATGGGCATTCGTTCCGCGCAGGTTTCCGAAATCCTGTTGGACAACGTTCGCGTACCCGCTGCAAATATTCTGGCGCAGCCTGGCGAAGGCTTCAAACTTGCTATGAAGACTTTGGATTGCGGGCGGATCGGCGTAGCTGCGCAGGGTCTTGGCATTGCGGAAGGCGCCTTTGAGATTGCACGCAAATACATGATGGAGCGCGAGCAGTTCGGCAAGCCCATCAGTAAGCAGCAGTATCTTGCATTTAAAATGGCGGAGCTTTACACCAAGATTCAGGGAGCGAAGCTGCTGGTTTACGGCGCGGCTTTGGCTCATGATGCGGGCGCACGTTTCACCGTCGATGCCGCGATGGCAAAGATGACGGCTACCGACGTTGCGATGGAAGTTACGACCGAAGCGGTTCAGTTTCTGGGTGGCAACGGCTATATGCGTGAATATGAAGTCGAGCGCATGATGCGTGATGCGAAGATCACCCAGATTTACGAAGGCACCAACGAGATTCAGCGTCTGGTGATCAGCGGCTCGTTGTTCCGCTGACTTGTAAGCACTTTTTCCTTTGTTTATACCTGCTCTCCTAATATTAACCATGCTACAGCATTTCCGGCATCCGTGCGGATGCCGGAAATGCTGGTTTCAGGGGAAAATACAAAAATTTGCCTGCCCCTGCTTCTTGTCTGAATGGACATAGGAAATGAATTGCGAAATCAGTTGAAAAAGCGCCTGTAAAACGCTATACTGAATGCATGAAACTTTGCCCGGACGGGCACATTTCCATATTGAGCGGACTTCGAAGGAATCGCCGGGGCAGCCCTGGCAGCGTGTTTTCGGATTCACCGCCTTGAAACAGGAGGATAAAGAGCAGGATGGAATTGCGATATTGCATCAATTATTTACTGACAATATCTCAGCACGAGGTATTCCAAACCTTTTTTTCGCGGCTGTCACCTTACGGGATTACACCGGGACAGTACGGCGTGCTGAGTTGCCTTTGGAAGAATGGACCCACCACCCCGAAAGAAATCGCCAGAGCGCTTCGTTTGGAAAATTCAACGGTTTCCGGCATTCTGGACAGAATGCAGAAGCAGGATCTGATCGACCGGGTTGTGGATCCCAATAACCGGCGCAGTATTCTGGTCATCGCCACTCCTTCGGCCATGGCGATGAAGGACGACGTCCTGAAGGCGGTCGATGAACTGAATGTTGAAATACTGCAGGACTTCACTCCGCAGGAAAAGGATGCTCTGATGGAGAGCCTGCGCCGTATTGGCCGGATCGATGAAGAGGAGTGAATGATGGAACCCTCCGGAACCAACAGAAATCTCATTGTCTGCATAAAGCAGGTGCCCGATCTGAGCATCGGGCGCAGAGAAAAGACAGAACAGCCGCCGCAGAGGCTTCCCGTCCGGCTGAATCTGCTGGACGCCTATGCGCTGGAGGCTGCTGCACGCCTGCGCGATGCGGATAAAAGCATCCATATTACCGCTCTTTCCCTGGGTCGTTCCGGTGAGGATGAGGCCCTGCGGCAGGCATTGGCAATTGCTGCGGATGACGCTGTTCTTGCGGTAGTTCCCGACCCAGATTTGCTGGATGCTCTGGCAGTCAGCCGTCTGCTGGCCCAGGCAATCCGCCGCCTGGAAAGGAAAGCAGGCCCGGCAGAGCTGATCTTCTGTGGGCAGCAGTCTACCGACGGGCAATCCGCGCAGGTCGGTCCGCAGCTGGCACAGTGCCTGGACCTGCCTTTTGCAGGCCGCGGGCTGGACGCGGCGCTGTGTGGCGGCGCTCTGCGAATCAGGCAGGAAAATGAGGATGGGACCGGTCTGGCAGAGATGGACCTGCCCTGTGTTGCGGCATTTGACAAATTTCCTGGCGAGCCCCGGCTCCCTACGGTGAGAAGCAGCATGGAAGCTAGCCGTGCAGTGATTCCGATGCTGGAGCTTTCCGAAATTCCCGCCCCGCTGTTAACGGTGCGCGAAACACGCCCTGCCTCCCGTGGGATGCAGGGCGTGAAAATTTGTAAGCAGACCGGCGAGGATTCCGCCAAGCAGCTGTTTCAGCTTTTGAACGCTGCCGGTGTGCTGTGAGGAAATGAAGCATGAAAAAAGACATTTGGGTTTTCATGGAGACGGGAAAATCCGGACGCTTTCGCGAGCTGTCGCTTTCATTACTGAATGATTGCCGCGCTTTGGTGAATTCCCTGGGCGGAACTCTCACTGCCGTGGCGTTTTCTTGTGATGCAGAAAAGGAAGCCGCAGCGGCTGGCCTCTGTGGAGCCGACCGCCTGCTGCTGGCGGATGCCGTTCCCACTGACCCTGCCGCGGCGCTTGCCGAGCTGGCGGAAAAGGAAAAGCCTTGGGCCATTCTGGCTGCATCTACGGTTTTTGCGAAGGAATGCCTGCCACAGGCAGCTGCCCGGCTGAATACGGGTTATGCTTCCGACTGCACCGGTTTTGCACTGGATGCGCAGAAGGATTGCCTGGTATGGACGCGCCCTGTTCTAGGGGAAAGCGTTCTGTGTGATGTCGCCTGCGTCGATCACCGTCCGCAGATCGGAACTGTCCGCCCCGGAGGGGGACAGAAGCGCCGAGGGAAGGGTGCGGTGCCGGTACAGGTAATCCGTTTTACGCCCGCCGCCGGTGGTTCCACCCGCGTCCAGGTGCTGGAGCTGCTGCAGGAGCTTTCGAGCGACGGCATTGATTTGGAGAGCGCCGAGGTGATCGTATCCGGCGGTAAAGGGGTAGGCGGGCCGGAGGGCTTTGCTCCCTTGCGCGAGCTGGCTGCTGCGCTGGGGGGCGCCGTTGGCGCGTCGCGCACCACGGTTGACCGGGGATGGATTTCCAAGGCGCATCAGGTGGGGCAGACAGGTCACACGGTTGCCCCAAGGCTGTATATAGCATGCGGTATTTCCGGTGCGATCCAGCACCTGACCGGCATGCTGGGTTCCGGTACTATCGTGGCGATCAATACCGATCCGGACGCCCGGATTTTTCGGTATGCTGATTATTGTGTCGTTGGGGATCTTTTTGAGGTCGTTCCTGCCCTCACACGTGAGATTCTGTTCCATCGCGGCTGACTTGCAGCAGGAATTGAAACGGCGGCGGAATACCGATACAGTCAAAATTCAGATTTTTTTCATTATGGAATGAAAGCCAGCGTCTTAAAGTGAAATGATATAAAGACAGGAGCCACGAAAAATCGTGTCTCCTGTCTTTATATCATTTCACAGAAGAACCCAGCCAGCTTTTTACAAATGCCTAATTTATTGTGTCTAAATATATAGGCATATGATAACAAGGGCGTTTCTGCCCGTGATATCTGGTTTTGGTGGAGCATTGCATAAAAAAAACGAACCCCATCCTAGCGGATGAGGCTCGTATTCTAAATGATATGGTGGAGGAGGGTGGATTCGAACCACCGAAACGTAACGTAACAGATTTACAGTCTGCCCCCTTTGGCCACTCGGGAACTCCTCCATATTAACTTTTATCTCAAACAGATGCGGCAGTTTGTCCGGTTCAGCTGAACGCCGAAGCGTGGAGCTGGTGGACGGATTCGAACCCCCGACCTGCTGATTACAAATCAGCTGCTCTACCAACTGAGCTACACCAGCATGACTCAAAATTGAGCGCTTGACTAATATATCATTTTTATCTGGTTTTG
>JAEXDU010000097.1 GCA_023401495.1 Bacillota bacterium | reverse complement strand
ACGGGGATGAGATTGATATGAGAAAGCGTGCCGCGAAGCTTTCCCGCAAGCTCTTTGGCACAGGCGTCGCTGTCGTTGACACCGCTGATCATCGCATATTCAAAAGAAATGCGCCGATGGGTCTGTTCCGAATAGTATCGGCAAGCTTTCAGCAGCTCATCCACGCCCCACTTTCGGTTGACCGGCATGGTCTGCGAACGGATGCTGTCGTTCGGTGCGTGCAGAGAGACCGAGAGAGTCAGCTGCAAACGCCGGTCGGCAAGATCGTATATTTTATCTACCACGCCGCAGGTGGATAGGGAAATATGCCGCATACCGATATTCAGGCCGTGCTCCGAAGAAACAAGCTCTAAAAACCGGAGCACATTTTCGTAATTGTCCAGCGGCTCCCCCATCCCCATGAGCACGATATTGGAGATACGCTGTCCGGTGTCTTTTTGAGCCGCCTGAATCTGCGCCAACATTTCGGCCGGGGTCAGATTGCGGGAAAAACCGCTTTGGCCGGTCGCGCAAAAGGTACAGCCCATTTTACAGCCGACCTGCGTAGAGATACAGATGGTGTAGCCATGATGATACTGCATCAGCACGCTTTCCACCATTTCTCCATCCGCAAAGCGAAAGAGATATTTAATAGTATTATCATATTGAGAAACGAGCTTCTTTTCAATAGATACTACAGAGATGTAATATTTTTGCGCCAACAGCTGCCGGGTTGCCTTGGACTGATCCGTCATCTGCTCAAAGTCTTCTACCCCGCGGTGTAGCCATTGGTATACCTGCCGCGCCCGAAAGGCGGGCCATCCCTGCTCAGCGAAATCCTGCCGTATTTCGTCTTCCGTCATTGAATTGATTTCTTCCCGTGCCATATTCCTACTCCCGTCGGCGGCGGAAGGCCGCGATAAAAAAGCCGTCTGTGCCGTGTACCGGCGGCAGCAGCGTTACCTGATGCTCCGGTTCTTTCACAGCCCGCCGGAAGGACTTCGGCAGACTGAGCGGCTCGGGCTCAAATTCCGGGTGATCCTTTAAAAAGCGCGCCGCTACCGCGTCGTTTTCCGCGGGATTCAGCGTGCAGGTAGAATAGAATAAAAGACCGCCTGGCTCTACCAGCCCGGAAGATCTACAAAGTATAAGGTACTGCAAATCAGGCAGGCTGTCAAGAGAATCCTGGGGCTTGTAGCGAATCTCGGGCTTTCTGCGGATGATGCCGAGGCCCGAACAGGGCGCGTCGCACAGCACCCGGTTTGCGGGGGACAAAGCCTCCTTCGGCTCCGCCGCGTCGCGGACCGAGGCCCGGATCACAGAGAGCCCCAGGCGCTCTGCTCCCTGGCGGATCAGCCCGACCTTTCCCCTGTATTTATCGAAGGCGAGCAGCTCGCCGCAGTTTTCCATTCGCTCTGCCATCGTAAACGACTTTCCGCCCGGGGCAGCACATACGTCGATGATCCGTTCACCGGGCTGTGGATCGATCAGTGCGCAGCAAAGCTGCGAAGAAAGGTCCTGAATATGGAAGAGTCCCTCCTGAAAGCTTTCCAAAGAAGCAACCGCCCCGGTATTCTGGAGGATCAGGGCATCTGGAACCGGTGTAATTGCAGTTGCCTTTACACCCTCCTGCTCCAGCCGCTGAATCAGCTCTTCTGCAGTGATTTTGATGGTGTTCACGCGCGCATAAATCGGCGCTTTTTGAAAAAGACTGTCTAAAATCGCGTGGCACAGCGGCTCCCCATAAGTCTTTGTCCACAGATCGATCAACCATTCCGGACAGGAATAGCGAACAGAAAGTGCTTTTTTCGGCTGCCGCTTTTCATCAGGAAGCCGCAGAGGCTGCTCGGCGCGCAGTACGGAGCGCAGCAGACCATTGATAAAGCCAGAGGCCTTTACAGCGCCGTTTTCCTTCGCGCAGTTCACCGCTTCGTTCACTGCCGCTGACGTCGGTATTTTTTCCATATATAGGATTTGGTATACCCCGATCCGCAAAATCTCACGCACCGTGGGCGAAAGGATCTGCTCACGGTTACGGGAAAAGGCTTCGATCACGTAATCGAGCGTGATCCGGCGCTCCAATACCCCGTAGAAAAGCGCAGTGGCCAAAGCGGCGTCGCGCGGTTCCAGTGAAAAGCGCCGCAGCGTTTTATCGATGACGATATTGGAGTATCCCTCGTTTTCGTCCACATGAAGCAGCGCCTGCAGGGCCGCCGTTCTTGCATTTGGTGTCATTCATTATCTCCTTCGGTTCCCCGCGATCGCCAGCAGGCGAAGCAGGGATAGGATTGAGGCAAAGGCCGCGGCCACATACGTCATTGCGGCGGCCCGAAGTACCTTAGACGCGCCGTGCAGCTCCTCTTCTGAGAGCATGCCAGAGCGTTCCAGAGCGCTGATCGCCCTGGCGCTGGCGTTAAACTCCACCGGCAGGGTCAAAAGCGAAAAAAGCACGGCCAAACTGTACAGAGCGATTCCCGCATAAATCACGCCTTCATATTGAAGCGGCAGGAATAAACCGATCAAAATCAGCGGAATCGCCAGCTTAGAGGAAAAATTCACGGCGGGAACGAGAAGCGCCCGCAGCTTGATTGGAAAATAGCCGTGCGCGTACTGCACCGCATGCCCCGCTTCATGAGCCGCAACGCCGACCGCGGAAATGGTGGCGCTGCCATAAACCGGCTGGCTCAGGCTGATGCTGTTGTTTCTGGGGTCGTAATGGTCGGTCAGCTGGCCGCCGATCGGCTGGATCGGCACGTCGGTGATCTCATGAAAGCGCAAAACCTGGCGGGCTGCCTCTGCTCCCGTCAGGTTTCGAC
>JAEXDU010000096.1 GCA_023401495.1 Bacillota bacterium | reverse complement strand
TCAGCTCGGCTTCGGTATCGGTCGGGAAACGGTTGATGGCGACCACGCAGGGCAGGCCATACACCTTTGTGACATTCTCTACATGGCGGAGCAGGTTGGGCATGCCCTTCTCCAGCGCCTCCAGATTTTCGTTGTTCAGGTCGGCCTTTGCAACGCCCCCGTGATGCTTGAGCGCACGGGCCGTCGCGACGATGACAACCGCGCTGGGAGCGATGCCCGCCATGCGGCATTTGATATCGAGGAATTTCTCCGCGCCCAGGTCGGCGCCGAAGCCCGCTTCTGTCACCGCATAATCGCTCAGCTTGAGCGCCATGCGGGTCGCCATCAGGGAGTTGCAGCCGTGGGCGATATTCGCGAATGGACCGCCGTGGATAAAGGCCGGGGTGCCTTCCAGTGTCTGCACCAGGTTCGGCTTGATCGCATCCTTGAGCAGAGCGCACATCGCGCCCTCTGCCTTGAGCTGAGCCGCGGTGACGGGCTCTTCGTTGTAAGTATAGCCGATGATCATTTTGCCAAGGCGCTCTTTCATGTCGCTGATGGAAGAGGACAGGCACAAAACCGCCATAATCTCGGAAGCGACGGTAATGTCGTAGCCGTCTTCACGAGCGACGCCGTTGGTGCGCGGGCCAAGGCCATCCACAATGCTGCGCAGCTGGCGGTCGTTCATATCGACGACGCGCTTCCAGGTGATGCGCTTGGGGTCGATGCGCAGCTCGTTGCCCTGATAAATGTGGTTATCCAGCAGAGCAGCCAGCAGGTTATTCGCCGCGCCGATCGCGTGGAAATCGCCGGTAAAGTGCAGGTTGATGTCTTCCATCGGGACGACCTGGGCATATCCGCCGCCGGCCGCGCCGCCCTTTACGCCGAATACCGGGCCAAGGGAGGGTTCACGCAGAGCGACAATCGCCTTTTTGCCGATGTGGCGCAGGCCGTCGGTCAGGCCCACGCTTGTGGTGGTCTTTCCCTCACCCGCGGGGGTCGGATTGATCGCCGTGACCAGAATCAGTTTGCCGTTCGGTTTGTCCGCCAGATCGCCCAGAAGCTTATAATCTACCTTTGCCTTATTCCGTCCGTACATTTCCAGGTATTTCTCGTCGATACCCGCGGTCTTTGCGATGTCTCGAATGTCTTTTGCTTCGTACTGCTGTGCAATTTCAATATCAGATAAAAAGCCCATTGTTACAAATCCTCCTGATCCATTATGAATTCGGCCCCCGAACGCCGTCATAAGCCGCCACGTGCAGCCCGCCAGGCGTTTGAAACCACTCTTTATTCAAAATACCACACCAAATTCCCCGTTACAATAACCAAATTACCGCGAAGCGTCCAATTTGACGATAATAAGACGAAAAACCACATGGATTCCAGACGCTAAAACCATCAAAAATCCAGCAGGCATCCCGTTTTTACGAGGAACCGAAGTATTTGAAACGAACTGTTCCGGCAAATCTCTTGCGTCGAAAATAAAAGGCTGATGTTCAGAAATTCCCGCCGAATAGGACGGATACCATCAAACGAGCAAGTGCCGGGAATGGAAACGTACTCATTTTAAATCATTAAAGATGCAAATGTCAGGAAAGAAAAGACACCTGCGCCACCATCAGCCGGACGGGAGAGTCCCCCTGATTTTGAACCTTTATGTCTACGGCAGCTCCGCCGGGCGCTGTTTCCAGACGGGCCGCGTCGCGCGATGAAAGAGTGGCGGTTTCCCCTCCTGCGCTGAGCTCGGCGCTCCCCTGCACACACCAGCACAGCAGAACGCTGCGGCCTTGCTCACTGCTCTCGCAGCGGAATTCCGCCGTTTGCCCTGCGCCGATGATCAGCGCAAACGTGTTGCCCCGGCAGATTCCCTTCCGGGTCATCAGATTATAATCCACGACCCTTCCGTGGCTGCGGGTTTCCCATGCGCCGTCAAACGCGGCGCATTCCAGCTCCTGCAGGATCACCGGCGTTTCGCTTCCATTATAATAAAGGGAAAGCTCCCCCTCGACCGGCGCAATGATACGGTCGTAATCCGGCAGTGAGGTGAATTCTGATTCCTCAAGCTCCACTGTAGCCGAGCTCAGCCGAAAATGAAAATCGCGGTCGGCATATAACGCGCCGGGCGGCTCAATGATGATCTGCGTTGTTTTCCCGCCGGACCATTCACTCACCACAAAATCCTGCGGCACGATCTTCTCCAGTTTTGTCATTTTGTGTCTCTCTCCTTCTGTAAAACGATGTGAATAAAGACGGTTTTCTTCCACTATATCCGCTCTCTCGTCTAATAAACGTCATAAAGAGGTTGGTTCCATCGAAAAAGCCGGTTTGGGTGGTTGCACTTGCCGAAATCTTCTATTATGATTATTTTGTAGCGATTCCGTTGCCGGATTCCCGTTCTCAGCGCGGATTCATCCACCATAAAAAATTTCAGTATAGAAACGGAGCCGATCATTATGATGAACAAAATTCTGGAATGTGTACCAAACTTCAGCGAAGGACGCGACCTGGAAAAGGTTGAGAAAATCGTCTCCTCTTTCCGCGGAAAAGAAGATGTGAAGCTGCTGGATTACAGCACCGATAAAGACCACAACCGCTGCGTCGTCACCGTAGTCGGCGAGCCCGAAGCTGTACGCGACGCGGTGATCGAGGCCATTGGCGTTGCCACCGAGCTGATCGACATGACCAAGCACGAGGGCCAGCACCCCCGCATGGGCGCAACCGACGTTGTTCCCTTCATCCCTGTTCGCAACTGCACCGTAGACGAAGCTAGCGAGATTGCCAAACAGGTCGGCGCCGCCATCGCAGAGAAATTCGGCGTGCCGAGCTTCCTGTATGAGAAGTCCGCTTCCGCTCCTCACCGCGAGAATCTCTCCGAGATCCGCAAGGGCCAGTTCGAGGGCATGGCCGAGAAAATGAAGGACCCCAAATGGAAGCCCGATTTCGGCCCGGATCACATTCATCCCACCGCCGGTGTTACCGCAGTCGGCGCCCGTATGCCCCTGGTCGCTTTCAACATTAACCTCGACACCCCCAACCTTGAAATCGCCAATCAGATCGCCCGCAAGGTCCGCTTCATCGGCGGCGGCTTCCGGTTTGTCAAGGCGATGGGCGTTATGCTCGAGGACCGCAACATCGCTCAGGTTTCTATGAACCTGACCGACTACACCAAATCCGCCGTGTACCGCGTATTTGAAACCGTTAAGATGGAAGCCCGCCGTTACGGCGTCAATGTGGTCGGCAGCGAAGTCATCGGCCTCGTTCCCATGGCCGCTTTGATCGACTGCGCAGAGTATTACCTGCAGATCGAGAACTTCAACATGGAGCAGGTTCTGGAAACCCGCCTGTAAGCAATCAATTTTGGAGGTAACATACCAATGGAAATGAAAGATATGACCCTTGAGGTCTTTTGTGCCACTACCGCATCCAACGAGCCCGCACCCGGCGGCGGAAGCGTTTCTGCTCTGGCCGGCGCACTGGCCGCCGCTTTGACGGAAATGGTCGCCCAGCTGACCATCGGCAAAAAAGGCTATGAAGAGGCCGCGGACGAAATGAAGGCGATCATTCCTGAGGCTGCGGCGCTGCGCGCGGAGCTTCTCGATGAGATCACCCGTGACAGTACCTCCTTCAACGCCTATATGGAAGCGATGACCCTGCCGAAGGATACCGACGAGCAGAAAGAGGTTCGCCGCAACGCGATGCAGGAGGCTTTGAAAAAGGCTGCCGAGGTGCCACTGCATGTTGCCGTAACCGCGGCAAGGATTATGCCGATGGCCGGTACTATGGTGAAAAAAGGAAATGCCAACGCCGTAACCGACGGCATGGTGGCCGCGATGATGACCCGCACTGCGGTGCTGGGCGCCCTGCTCAACGTGAAGATCAACCTTGGCTCCATTAAGGACGAAGCGTATGTAGCGGACATGAAAGCAAAAATCCACGAGATCGAAACCGCTATCGTCCGCGACGAAGCCGCTGTTCTGGCAGCTTCGCCTCTGAAATAAGAAGCGTATCATTTGAAAAGCACTGAACAGAATAAGTGAGTGACAGGAACGGTCTGAGAAATCAGGCCGTTTCTTTTTGCGTTCTTAAAAGCACATCCAATAATAGTACCAGTGGTCTGTAATCTTTTCCGTTTTATACTGATTATCCCCTTTGGCTTCCTCATAGCTCCACCCGGTATCGGTTTTTGTCAGAGCCTCATCGGGATACTGAAGATTCAGCGGAATACCCGACGGGGAATAATAGAACCCGGTGTAGGAAGAGGAGGGAGCCAGGCCAAAGCCGCCGCACAGAAACTCGACCGTTTCTCGTTCAGGAGAATAGACGATCTCCTGAACGCCGGGGACAGAAGCGCCCTCTGCGCTGCCGCGCTCCATGACAGAGGAAGCGACCTCTGTCAGTTGCGCTTCGTTGTTTTTCACACGGGAAACAATGGCCCCTTTGGTGCCGGGATAGCAAATCGATACAACGGGAATACTGATCAACAGACAAACCACCAGAAACAAAAGCAGCACCGGTCGTTTTTTCAATTGCTCTTTCATCAGCTTTTCCCCCTGTCATTTTCATTCAGTCATTTCCAGGGAATGGTTTGCGGCGCATGACGCCTTCCTCCGAACCAACGATAGCTTTCTGAAAGTGACCGGCGGGTTGAGCACGCTGACACCCGCGGAGAAGCGTCTGAAAAAACTGCCTGTTCCCACACGGATAACAGCCTTGCAGAAAACTCTCGCAAGCAGCTATGCAGGCCAACGAGAACTCTCTGAAAGCAACTGGCGGGTTAAGCACGCTGACACCCGCGGAAAAATCCGCAGAAGGCTTCTTTCTCTGAAAAGAAAACCTGCCTTTGCGTTTTTTACAAAAAGAAACAAAGCATACCACAGCATCACCGCTTAGTATGAAGTTTGAAGTTATTTTACCACAAAAGCTCGGATCGTTCCACCCTGAAAAAGTCTGCGCAGGCAGTGAGCGTTTCGACGCTAGAGACGGCAGAGAAAGAATTTTATGTTGCATTTTATCAACCAAAATTGTTTCGGAAAACGAACTTAACTACTTATGATTCTTCCATTTTTTGTCTGCCGGGAAGATCGAAAAAAAGTGAAACGATAGAAAAAGATTCTATATTTTGGTAAAAACTCAGTTATACCGTGATTTTCTTTTCTGTTCAAAATGAAATGATTCTCTTCCTTCTTCTCATCTTCCATAAGTCGTCTGTTCGTGGCTCCAAGAAGAAAATATTCAAAACTTGTTTTTGCAGGATTTTCTGCCCATACCATCAACTTTCGCACATATTTTCAATTATTTTGATGAAATTTGAATTTTTTTCAGGAAAAAGAAGGCATTTTCCTGCGTTTGAAAAATGCGATCAGACAGAAGAAAAAACAGGAAAAGAGCGCTCCCGGCGTAAAAACCCAGGCAGACTGCGCACTCTATAGTTTGTTATCAGATTAGCACAGTAAAATTCCATCTTATTTCCGTCTTTTCTATCAGAGCAAATTAAGGCTCAATGCAGGGGCAAAAACACCGCTTTTCCCCTGAATCATAACGAAAAAATCTGTAACATAGAATGAAATAGACGGACAAGCCTTCGATTGTTCCGGGAAAAAACGGCATTTCTTCCTTTTCGAGCACTTTGCAATAAAGTCCCTGATTTACTCAAATTCCCGCGTTTTAAATTCGATTTAGCGTGCTACCTCGTTAGCTTGCTACCAAATCATCTAAATGACACAATAAAGCAAATTTGGAATATTCTTATCAAAAACACAAGTGTGAAAACCTGCGTTTTTTTCATTCTGTATTAGAAGTAAAACGCTTTTCATAAAGCTCTTCAAAGCCGCATCACACCTGACTTTTTCAGGGCTTTTGAGGCATATAATCTCTCTTATCAGAATCACAACTTTTTTCCATTGATCAATCTTTTCAATTTTTTTGCCTTTACCCTCTTCTCTTTTGTATCTTTTCCCCGTAAAATAAGAAGGAAAGTAAATTTACGGCCATCAGTCTGGGTTTTGACAACCCCAAAATTACGATCTTTTTCGCTTCATTCTGTCGGTTTTCATTATTTATTACAGTTTGCGTTCGTTTTTACCTAAGATTGCTTCTTTTCGGCCTGCAATTGTAATTCAGCAATTTTTGCAGCCTGATTTTTAGAAAAATAAGAGGATTCACTTAGACGTTTCTTTGACATGCGGCGATGTATAATCTGGTCAAAGTTCAATAAGTAATTTGTGTGTGAGTTGCATTGAAACCAAAATGGTAAAAGGAGATTGTACACTATGAAAACTGTTATTTTGACCGGCCAGGATCTGACCCTGGAAGAATTCGCACTGGTTTGCCGCGAGGACGTGCCTGTTGCTTTATCGGAGCAGGCCAAACAGAACATCATCGCTTCCCGCAAGGTTGTGGATCAGATCGTTGATGAGGATCGCGTTGTTTACGGCGTAACCACCGGATTCGGAAAGTTCAGCGATGTTGTCATCAGCAGCGACGAGTGCAAACTGCTGCAGAAGAACCTGATCATTACTCATGCGGTTGGCGCCGGCAATCCGTTTCCGCGCGATGCGGCCCGCGGAATGCTGCTGCTCCGCATTAACAATATGGCGAAAGGCTTTTCCGGCTGCCGTATGGAGGTTGTAGACGTTCTGATTGAAATGCTCAACAAGGGCGTTACTCCTCAGATTCCCGAAAAGGGCTCTTTGGGCGCTTCCGGTGACCTGGCTCCTCTGGCTCACATGGTTCTGCCGATGATCGGCCTTGGTGAGGCGGAGTACAAGGGCGAAATCCTTGACGGCGCCGAAGCGATGAAGCGTGCAGGTATCCCCATCGTGGAGCTGAGCGCAAAAGAGGGTCTGGCACTGATCAACGGCACCCCGGCTATGACTTCTACCGGCGCTTTGACCGTCTATGACGCTTTGGAACTGCTGAAGGTCGCCGACGTTGCCGCTGCTCTGAGCTTTGAAGCACACAACGGCGTAGTCAACGCTCTCGACGAGCGCATCCATGTAATCCGCCCCCACAAGGGCCAGATGGATACCGCCAGAATCCTGCGGCAGCTGCTCAGCGGCAGCAAAAACACCACCCATCAGGGCGAGATCCGCGTTCAGGACGCCTACTCCCTGCGCTGCGTACCGCAGATCCACGGCGCGAGCAAGGATGCCATCAACTTTGTCAAGCAGAAGGTCGAAATCGAGATCAACTCGGTTACTGATAACCCGATCATTTTGAAGGACACCATGGAGGGCATCTCCGGCGGTAACTTCCACGGCCAGCCGATGGCGCTTCCCTTCGACTTCCTGGGAATCGCGATCGCGGAGCTCGCGAACGTTTCCGAACGCCGCATGGAGCGCCTGGTAAACCCCGCACTGAGCGGCCTGCCCGCCTTTTTGACCAAAGACGGCGGCGTAAACTCCGGCTTTATGATCGTTCAGTACTCCGCTGCGGCTCTGGTTTCTGAAAACAAGGTTCTGGCGCATCCCGCCAGCGTTGACAGCATTCCTTCCTCCGCAAACCAGGAAGACCACGTCAGCATGGGCACCATCGCGGCGCGCAAGGCCCGCGAGATTCTGGGCAACGCCCGCCGTGTTCTGGCAATGGAGCTGATGTGCGCCTGCCAGGCGATCGATATGCGCGGCGACAAGGGCATGGGCGCAGGCACGAAACCCGCCTACGACACCATCCGCGCTCTGGTGAGCAAGCTGGAAGAGGATCGCCCGCTGTATGAGGATATCAATCTGTGCGAAAGCACCCTCATCGACGGCAGCCTGATTTCTCATGTAGAAGAAGGCGCTTCGAAGATCGATCTGTAATTTTACCAAAAGAGTGAACCGAACACCACCGACAGTTTTGATCCAACACAAAGAGCATTCCCCGTATGGATCGCCCGAAGGAACGGGCGGTGTTCGGTTTTTCTTAACCCCCACGGTTCGTGCGGATAGTCCTTGCAGCGAATGAGATTCACAGCATACACAAATAAACGCAACGAAAGGAGAAATGAAACGCACTTGTTCACGCTGTGTTTGCTGACCGGCCGCATTCCCACAAAAAGGTCTGCGCCGGAACACTGAGAATGGTTTGCTTTCGCTTTCTCAGTTTGTGCTCTGTGAATCCTCCATACCGCTAACGGGGCTTGTGGCATAAAGAGGGGATGTTTTCTGTATCAGTTTTACAGGTTTTCCCTTTACTAAAACAAGAGGAGGTTATTTTATGGTTTTAACAAACCCGGTACTTATTGCCGTTGTTGTACTGCTTGTACTGTGCTTTTTGAGAGTGAACGTTCTGCTGGCCCTGTTTGCCTCTGCCGTTACCGCTGGTCTGGTCGCAGGCATGGGCGCTGCAACGACAATGTCAACTTTTATCACCGGTATCGGTGAGGACCCCGAAACGGCCCTGTCTTATGTGATGCTGGGCGGTCTGGCCGCCACCATCAGCTACACGGGCGTTTCTGACATTCTGGCGGTTAAAATCGCCAAGCTGGTCAACGGAAAATCACTGGTATTCGTGTTTTTCCTGGGCTTTATTTCCTGCTTCTCGCAGAACCTGATTCCCGTACATATCGCTTTCATTCCGATTTTGATTCCGCCGCTGCTGATCGTCATGAACAAGATGAAGATCGACAGAAGAGCTGTGGCCTGCGCCCTTGCGTTTGGCCTGCGTGCTCCTTATGTTGCCATCCCTGCCGGATTCGGTTTGATTTACCACGGCATCATTTCGAATAACATGACCAAAAACGGCATGGAAATCGACAAAATGGATGTTTGGCGTTATACCTGGCCCCTCGGCGTTGCAATGCTGATCGGTTTTGTTCTGGTCGTTCTGTTCCTGTATCGCAAACCCAGAGAGTACAAGAACGTAGAAGGCTTTGCGGTTGATCTGGATACCGTTGACACCACCATGACCTTTAAGCACTGGTCTGCGGTTATCGCTGCTGTTGTTACCCTGGTGATTCAGCTGGCTTGGGGTTCCCTGCCGCTGGGCGCTTTGGTCGGTTTGGCCATTATGTTCATCACCAAGGCAGTCAAATGGTCCGACATGGATAAGATCATGGACGAAGGCGTTCAGCTCATGGGCTTCATCGCATTCGTTATGCTGGCTTCCAATGGCTTCAGCGCCGTTCTCCGCGACAGCGGCGGTGTTGATCAGCTGATCCAGAGCTCTTTGGGCTTCATCGGCGGCAGCAAGCTGCTCGGCGCGCTCATCATGATGCTCGTCGGTCTGTTCATCGTAATGGGCACCGGTACTTCTTTCGGTACCGTTCCTGTTCTGGCGGTTCTGTATGTACCGCTTTGCGCACAGCTGGGCTTCAGCATCGGCGCAACCACGCTCCTGATTGCTGCGGCTGCTACCATCGGCGATACCGGCTCCCCTGTTTCCGATACCACACTCGGACCGACGGCCGGACTCAACGCGGACGGACAGCACGACCACATTTGGGATACGTGCGTACCAACGTTTATTGCATCCGACATTCCGATCTTTATTTTGGCAGTCGTTGCTCCCCTCTTGATGTGATCGGAATCCTCCAAACAAACAGAGCGCCGTGGAAATTTCCACGGCGCTCTTTCTGTAACAAAAAATTCTTTTGAAGAAATTCAGTTTCCCCTTGACGGGCAAGGGAAAACTGAATTTGAACTGCCGGAATCCTGAACAGTTTTAAAAGGATTCTTGAAAAACATTTTAAAGCGTGTTATGGTGCGGATAGTTCATCAATCAGGAGGGATTTTCATGACCTACCAAATAGAAGATATGCCGGCAGGCCGGGCCATGTCGATGCGGCGTACCGGACCGTACGGCCCGGGCAATCACGCTCTGATGAAAACCTTCAAGGAATGGGTCAGAGCCAACGGCCTGTTCACCGACTCGGCAGTCATTCTGGGAATTTCACAGGATGATCCCCGGACCACACCGCCGGAACGCTGCCGCTACGACGTTTGCATTCTGGTTTCTGACGACTATCTCCAAACGGACGCGGCCGTTACCGAAATACGCCTGCCGGGCGGCAAATATGCGGTCTTTTCCATCCCCCACACCGCAGAGGCGGTTCAAAAAGCGTGGAACGACATCTTTCCGCAGCTCACCGCCGATGGGCTGGCTTTAGTCGCCTCCCGCCCGATTATGGAGAGATACGTGCCGGCAATGCTGCAAAAGCACCTGTGCGAAATCTGCGTCCCGGTGTGAGTGCACTCTTCCTAACAAATCATCCGTCCGCAGCCCCGTCCGCAGAAACATCGCGGACGGGGCTGCTGTGCTTCTTTTAAAGTTTTTACTTCTCCTGGCAAGCGGATTTCTGCTGCTTCAGCAGGTCTTTCAGGCTGCGGGCCGCGGCGGCGATATCCTGGGCAGCTATGATTGCCGAAACAACAGCAACACCGTCTATATCGCTTCCCCGAAACAGGGGAATGGTCTCTGCATTGATGCCGCCGATCACAACGATCGGGAGACTTACGGCGGAACGGATTTTTCTCAGTTCTTCCATGGAAACGAGCTGTGCGTCTGTCTTGGTGCCTGTGGCAAACATGGCACCAACGCCAAGATAGTCCGCGCCGTCGCGTTCGGCCTGAAGGGCCTCCTCCACCGTGGAAACAGAAACACCGAGGAGTTTATCCTCCCCAAGGATGGCGCGAACCGTTTTCGCAGGCAAGTCCTCCTGCCCGACATGCACCCCCGCGGCGTCTACGGCAAGGGCAATATCCACCCTGTCGTTAATAATGAGGGATATCCCCTTTGCATCGGTCATCCGCTTCACACCGAGTGCCGTGCGGTAAAAATCGAGCGAGGAGGCATCCTTTTCGCGCAGCTGCACCAGCGTGACGCCGCCTTCTACCGCCTGTTCCACGGCCTGCTCGAGCGGCGGCGTGCTCATCAGTCCGCGGTCGGTAACCAGGTACAGGCTGAGATTAAAATCAGGCTTCATCGAGCTTCGCCCTCTCTTCCAGAATTTCAGCGCTCATGCGGCTGACCGCATCGATCAGCGCAACACGAAAGCTGCCGCTGCCGAGCTCTCCTGCCCTTTCCGCCGCGAGCTCCCCGGCGATGCTCATGCAGAGGATTCCGCCCGCGGCGGCGGAAAGAAAATCGTCTGTAGCACCGCAGAATGAACCGACGAGAGAACTGCACATACAGCCGGTTCCCGTCACGCCGGAAAGCGCCGGAACGCCGTTTTTCAAATACAGCGTGCGGGTCCCGTCCGTGACAATGTCGACGGCGCCGGTTACCGCCGTAACGCAGCCAAGGCGCTTTGATACCGCCTGTGCGGTATCGCGCGCGGCCTGCAGCCCGCCGCGGCTATCCTCCTCCGAGGCATCCACGCCCTTTGTCCGGGAGTCAAGACCGGCCACAAACCGGATTTCGGACAGATTCCCGCGCAGCACGCTGATCTTTACTTCTTCCAGAATCCGCCTGGTCGTTCGGTTGCGAAGCTCGGAGGCCCCCGCGCCTACCGGATCGAACACAACGGGAATCTCGGTTTTGTTTGCCTGTTTCCCCGCCGCAAGCATCGATTCAACCGTTCTTTCGTTCAGCGTACCGATATTCAACACCAGCGCAGAGGAAATCGCGGTAATATCCGCCGCTTCGCCGATATCGTCCGCCATGATGGGTGATGCCCCGATTGCCAGCGTGATATTGGCGCAGTCATTGACGGTAACATAATTGGTAATGTGGTGAACCAGAGGCTTTTTTGAGCGAACTTCTTCTAAAATGCCTCTGATTGGCTGGAGCCATTCTTTTTGAGTCATGCCATCTCTCCCCTTTCGTTTATTTGCTCTCGGGCATCAGTTCGACATCGAGCCCTTCGAGAATCCGGTTCATGGTACGTACGGCGCACATTTTCCCGCACATGGAGCAGCTGTGCTGATCCTCCGGCGGAACGCTCTCAAAATAGGTTCTTGCCTTTTCCCCGTCGAGCGCGAGCGCAAAGGTTTCTTCCCAGTCCAGCCGCCTTCTGGCTTCGCTGATGCGGTAATCCGCCTCGCGTGCATGTTTGATTCCCTTGGCAATATCCGCCGCGTGGGCCGCGATTTTCGACGCGATGATGCCCTCCTTCACGTCGGACAGATCGGGCAGGCGCAGGTGCTCTGCGGGGGTGACGTAGCAGAGAAAATCCGCTCCGTTTGCGGCGGCGATCGCCCCGCCGATTGCGGAGGTGATATGGTCGTACCCGGGGGCGATGTCTGTGACCAGCGGCCCAAGCACATAAAACGGTGCGCCGTGACACAGCCGCTTTTCGAGCTTCATGTTAGCGGCGATCTCATCCATCGCCATGTGACCGGGGCCCTCCACCAGAACCTGTACGTCGCGTTCCCACGCGCGCTTGGTCAGATTTCCAAGCTCCGTCAGCTCGGCGATTTGAGAGGCGTCTGTCGCGTCCGCGATGCTGCCGGGGCGCAGGGCGTCGCCGAGGCTGATCGTAACGTCGAATTCGTGCAGAATCTCGAGCAGCTCATCGTAATGCTCGTAGAACGGGTTTTCGTTTCCGGTCATCTTCATCCACGCGAACAGCAGCGAGCCGCCGCGAGAAACGATATTCATCTGGCGCCGCTCCCGCATGAAAATCTCGACGGCGCGGCGGTTGAGACCGGCGTGAATCGTCATGAAATCCACACCCTCTTCCGCGTGGGCGCGCACTACCTTCAGAAAATCCTGCGCCGTGATCTCTTTTAAATCCTTTTCCAAGTACCCCACCGCGTCGTAAACCGGTACGGTACCGATCATGGCGGGGGAAGTTTCGATCAGCTTCTGCCGGAAGGTATGCGTCTTGCCGTAGTTGCTCAAATCCATAATGGCCTCGGCCCCGAAGCGCTCGGCAAGGCGAACCTTTTCCATCTCGACCCGGTAATCCACACAGTCGCCGGAAACGCCGAGGTTCACGTTGATTTTCGTGCGAAGCCCCTTCCCCACGCCGTGCGGATGAAGCACCGTATGCCGCACATTGGCCGGGATGACGACCTGCCCGCCAGCCACCAGCTCCAGAAGCTCCTGCTCCGCGATAGCTTCTTCCTGCGCGACCTGCCGCAGCTCTTTTGTGACAATTCCCTTGCGGGCGGCGTCCATCTGTGTTTGAAATTCCATTTTAGTTGCCCTCTCTTTCCTGTAATCCGTTCTGATAAAGATCGTAAAAATGATGTGTGGGGCCGCAGCCCTTGCCAATCGCGAGCGAATGACGGATCGCGGTGGTGACATACGCCTTTGCTTTTCGCACCGCTTCCTCCATGGAGCAGCCCAGCGCCAGATTGCAGGCGATGGCGGAGGAATACGTACAGCCCGTGCCGTGCGTGTTTTTGGTCTGGATTCTCGTTTCGCTGAACCGATAGAAGCGCTCGCCGTCGAACAGAATATCCAGCGCGTCGCCGTCGGCGTGACCGCCTTTTACCAGAACACCCCTCGCCCCCATAGCGTGGATTTTCTTCGCCGCACGCTCCATATCCTCCGGCGAGTGGATCGCAAGCCCGGTAATGGTCTCCGCTTCGGGAATATTGGGCGTGAGCAGATCGGCCAGCGGCAGGATTTCGCGGATCAGCGTATCCATCGAATCCGGCTGCATCAGGGGGCAGCCGTTTTTCGCCAGCATCACAGGGTCGATCACCACATTGTTCGGGCGGTATTCGCGCAGCTTTTCCGCCACGGCCAGCATGCAGTCGGATTTGGAGAGCATGCCGACTTTCACCGCGTCTGTGCCGATGTCCTGAAACACGGCGTCAATCTGCTGTTTGATCATATCGGGAGAAATGTCCTGCACGCCGAGAACCTCGCATGTATTTTCCGCCACCACGGAAACGATCACGCTCATGCCGAAGGTGCCGTGCGCCGCAAAGGTTTTCAGGTCGGCCTGAATTCCCGCGCCGCCGCTGCAATCCGAACCGGCTATGGTCAAAAGCTTTTTCATATAGGTCACCTTTCTTTCCTCAAAACAAAAAGGATGCCGCCGACCATGGCAAGCATCCTTTCGATCGATGTTTCGCTTCCCTACGCCAGTGTTAACTAACAGGTTCAAAGGGTCAGGTTTTA
>JAEXDU010000073.1 GCA_023401495.1 Bacillota bacterium | reverse complement strand
GAAATGCGCTGTATTAGGAAGATCACTTTAAAAAAGAGACTGCTTTCTTCCCTCGCCGCAGGCGGGGGAAGAAAGCGCTGTATCTGCATCAGACTATTTTAAAGCGAATGGATTATCAAAAGCGATGCCGGATATTGGATTTGAGCTTATGGAAGTTTATGGTTGTTTGATTCGAACGCGCGGTTTGCAGTTTGCGGAAAGAGGGAGAGCATGAAAACCATTATATTATGCGGAAAACAAAGTGATACGGTGATTTCACAGGCGATGATCGACGTGCTGCGCAGGTATGGACGGGTGCAGTATTATAATGGAACACAGCTCAGCAGCATCCCCGGGGAAAACCCCGGCGTTTTTTGTATTTACGATTGTGAGCGGCTGCCAATTTTAAACACGCCGAATTCCGTTCTGGTTTTTAAAAACAGCTTTATGCCGTCCGCAGAGCCGGCCAGACTGCCGCACGGAATTCCTGCGGTGTTCAGCTCGCGCTGTGAAAAAGCAGCCGAACAGCTCAAGGGCGCGCCCGTGATTCCGGTGGCATGCGGCACGTCCTCGAAGGATACACTCAGCGTCGCCAGCCTGGCGGAGGGCAGCGCGTGTGTCAGTCTGCTGCGCAGCCTGTGCACCCTCACCGGCGAAATCCTCGAGCCAAAAGATATTTCCGTTGCGCTGCAGCGCGAAATAGGCACGTATTCTCTACTGGCGGCCTGTGCCGTGTGTCTTTTGTGCGGCATCGATTCAGAGCAGGGCTATCAATTTTAATTTCAAAAAATTGTCAGTTATAAAAAATGTGCACCCGCACACAATAAGGGTGCAGACGCACAAAGAGTTTTACAAATCAATTTCAAAAAAAGATTAGGAGTGTATTATTTATGGCTAGAAGTAGCAATCAGGCAGTTGTTCCTCAGGCTCGTGAGGCACTGAACAAGTTTAAGATGGAAGCCGCTTCCGAGGTTGGCGTAAACCTGAAGCAGGGTTATAACGGCGATTTGACCTCTCGTGAGGCCGGTTCTGTTGGCGGCCAGATGGTCAAGAAAATGATCGAGTCTTACGAACAGAACATGAAATAAACTCTGTCGTATAGCGGAGCCCCATACCCAATCGGGTATGGGGCTCCAAACTTTTTTGGGGGAAAATGCGAATCGCGGGGGATTCGGTTTAGCTTTCGTAATCCTCCCGGATCCGCTGGAGCTCGGCGGTAGAATCCGCCTCGATTCCGGTGGCCAGCAGCAGCTGGTCGGTTTGGGGAAGGGAGGAAACATCCACGTCTATAATTTCAAACGGGGATTTTTCCTCGTTTTTAAAGATGCCGATTTTACCGTCGTAAGTGCGCACCAGGTAGCTGTCCTGCTGGCTGGTCATGGCGGGCAGATTACCGCTTTCTTGACTTGAAGGGGCATTTGAGGTAAAATGAATCTGATTTTCTGATGCAGAAGAAGCGGGATTTCCGCTTACCTGAGGACTGAAATGTGCGATCAGCATCAGGCCGACCAGGACCAGAACGGTACACACGGCAAGACTGACGAATTTTTTCAAAGGGAATCACCTCAGCGATAGTATTAGATTATGATTGGAAAATTATTCATATCTTTGCAAGATTACCGGTATAATGTGCCATCCTATGGGTACGAAGATTCCGGACACAGCAAAAAAACAGCAAAAAGGAGGTGACCGCCTATGAGGAAAACCGATTTGAATAAATATATCGGTGCGCCGGAAACCGGCCGCGCCGCAAGCGCATCGATCACCGCAAGGATTGCTTTGAAAGGGCTGTACAGCATCATAGCGGTTCTGGCGGTTGCCGGAGTGATTGTGCTGGTTTTTATGATTTCTTTTATCCTGAGCTTCCGAAATGAATCCATTAAAATGGATCTGAACAATCTGAAGCTCAATTATACCAGCTTTATTTATGTGAATGACGATTCGGGCCAGCCGGTGGAATATCAGCGGCTTTACAGCTCGGAAAACCGCATTTGGGTGGACTACGACAAAATCCCCAAGAATATGAAAAATGCGATGGTTGCAATTGAAGATAAGCGGTTTATGGAACATAACGGAGTAGACTGGATTCGTACGGCCGGCGCCGTGACCACACTGGTAACGAAGGGCGGCAGCTACGGCGGCTCTACCATTACGCAGCAGCTGGTCAAGAATATTACCGGTGAGGGCGAGGTGAGCCTGACCCGTAAGGTGAAGGAGATTTTCCGCGCCATCAATCTGGATTCCCGCTATTCCAAGGAACAGATTCTGGAGGCTTACCTGAACGTTGTCAACTACGGCAGCGGGTGTCAGGGCGTGCAGGCGGCGGCGAATCTGTATTTCGGCAAGGACATCAGCCAGGCTTCTCTGGCCGAGTGTGCTTCCATCGCGGCCATCACGCAGAATCCATATAAGTACAATCCGCTCAATTTTCCCGAAAACAATAAGACCCGCCAGCAGCTCGTGCTGAGCGAAATGCTCAACCAGCAGATGATCAGCCAGGACGAATACAACAGCGCCATGGAGGAATCGAACCACATGGTGTTCGTGGGCAATCAGAACGAGAATGTGGTCAACGATACTCCGGTATGGAACTGGTATATCGACGCCATGTTCGAGGATATTGTCGAGGACCTGCAGACGACGCAGGGAATCTCGAAGGATAAGGCCGTTTACATGATGTACCACGGCGGCCTGAAGATTTACTGCGCCATGGATCAGAAGGCGCAGAATGCGGCGGAAGAAGTTGTTGCCAGCGATAACATGCCGGCGGATCAAAAAATCCAGCTGGGCTATTTTATGATGGACTACAATGGTCGTGTGCTTGCCACCGTGGGCCGACGCGGCGAAAAGACGGGCAACCGTCTGCTCAGCTATGCGACGGACAGCCAGCGGCAGCCCGGTTCTTCCATTAAACCGATCGCATCCTACGGCCCGGCGGTCGATATGGGCATACTCAATTATTCTTCGATTCTGCCCGACGAGCCGGTTGACAATTATTTTGCCGGCGGAAAACCTGGCCCGAACAACTGGTATAAAAAGTTTTACGGCGATATTACGGTTCAGCGCGCGCTGGAAATTTCCTCCAACGCTGCGGCGGCGCAGCTTGTGAAAATGATTTCCCCCATCACATCATACCGTTTTCTGACGGATCAGCTGCATTTTACCCATCTGAACCCGAAAACGGACAGCGTGCAGATCGCGGCCATGGCGATCGGCGGCATGAACGGCGGCGTTACGGTAAAAGAGATGACGGCAGCCTACCAGATGTTTGGCAACGGCGGCCAGTATCATAAGCCCTATACCTATTACTATGTGGAGGACCACGACGGCAACGTGATTCTGGACAACCGACAGAACACGGGAACACAGGTCATCAAGTCCACCACCTCCACCATCATGAACCGCCTGCTGCGCAATGTCGTGTATGGTTCTGAAGGAACCGGCGGCGGCGCGGCCGTGAGCGGCTGGGAGGTATTCGGCAAAACCGGTACCACCGATGAGGATAAGGACAGCTGGTTTGTCGGCGGCACGCCTTACGCGGTAGCCGGCATCTGGACAGGGTATGAAACGCCTAAATCGCTATCTTACGGGCAAAAAGAAAATTACACCAAGTGGGCCGCCAAGATCTGGCGGAACATTATGGCCAAATATCTGGATGGAAAGAAGAAGACTTACTTCCAGTACGATTCCAATGTAGTTTCCGCCACGTTCCGTACGGATAACGGAAAGCTGTCCGGCGCGGACGTTGGCGTTCCCACCAAAACCGGGTGGTATGAGCGCGGCAATATGCCGGAGGTGGATACCAGTCCGCCCGTGAGTTCCTCCACCGCTTCAGACATTCTCTCGGAGCCGGAGCAGTCGGAGCCCGAGAGTTCCCAGTGGGAGACTTCACACCCGTCTACTTCTGAAACGAGTTCAAAGCCGGACTGGGAGAATTCCTCCCCCGCAAGTTCCCGGCCGTCCTCCTCTCATTCGCAGGGGAACGGAAACGGAAATGGAAATGGGAACGGAAATGGCCCCGGACAGGACGGAAACGGCCTGTGGGTTCCGCCGGATACGGAAATCCGCCCCTGAGGATGAAGCCTGCAAAAGAAACGAAAATGCAAAAGCTCCCGAAAGAATCATTTTTCTTTCGGGAGCTTTTTTCTGCCCGTTTGCCATCCGGTTCGTCAAAGCATACGGGTTTTTCAAGGCAAAGGCGCAGAATTTCACACTTTTGGCTATTGAATTTCACGGTGGAAAATGATAAACTGTATCTTAACACAATACAATAGTTCGCGGGTGGTGGACAATGAAAGAGCCAACTTTCTTTCTGGTGGATAAAAAGGTTCTGCCAAAGGTATATTCCAAGGTTGTGGAAGCCAAGCAGTATATCATGAATTCTGAGGCCGCCAGCACATCCGAGGCGGCGCGGATGGCGGGGATTTCCCGCAGCGTGTTTTACAAATACAAGGATTCCGTGTATCCTTACCAGCCGGAAGCCACAAACCGGATTCTGACCGTTCAGGCGGTGCTGTACGACCGCCCCGGCGTTTTGATGTCGCTGGTGTCTGAATTCTACGGTGCCGGGGCCAATATTCTGACGATCAATCAGAATATCCCTGTCAGCGGCAAGGCGATGGTTTCGATCTCCGCGCGAATCAACAACATGATGGGTACGATTGACGAGCTGCTGGCCCTGCTTCGGAATGTGGACGGCGTATGCAGCATCGATAATATTACCGATCAGTAGAGAATAGGGTCAATTTCGTTTCGAAAGTGACTTTAGCGAATCAGGCGGTTCCTCCTTCGCCTTCGTCGAGGAAGGAATCAACGGCCTTGTTTTCGGGAAAATTGGATAAGGGGTGGAAGAAATGGTAGAAATTGCAATCATGGGGTATGGTGTAGTGGGCTCCGGTGTGGCGGAGGTTCTGAGCAACCATACCGAAAATATTGCCAAACGGGCAAAAGAGGAAATCAGAATCAAATATATTCTGGATTTAAAGGAGTTTCCCGAGGATCCGCTGGCGGATCGCTTTACGAAATCCTTTGACGATATTTTGAATGATCCGGAAGTCAAAATTGTGGTAGAGGTAATGGGCGGCCTGCATCCGGCATATGAATTTGTGCGCAGCTGCCTTTTGGCGGGCAAGAGTGTCGTAACCTCGAACAAAGAGCTGGTGGCGGCCAAGGGCGCAGACCTTCTGGCTCTGGCGCAGAAACAGAACCTGAACTTCCTGTTTGAAGCCAGCGTTGGCGGCGGTATCCCGATCATCCGCCCCATGAGCCAGTGCCTGGCGGCAAACGATGTGATCGAGATCGACGGTATCCTGAACGGCACAACGAACTTCATCCTGACCAAGATGATCCGCGATCAGATGGATTTTGACGATGCGCTGGCCTTAGCGCAGAAGCTCGGCTACGCGGAGCACAACCCCGCTGCGGACGTAGAGGGAATGGACGCCTGCCGCAAAATCTGCATTCTGGCGTCTTTGGCGTTCGGCAAACATGTGTATCCTGATCAGGTGCATACAGAGGGAATCACCAAAGTAACTCTGGCCGACGTGGAGTACGCGGAGGTATGGGGCGGCGTGATCAAATTGATCGGCCGGGTCAAGATTCTCGAAAACGATCAGATTCATATTATGGTCTGCCCGATGTTTGTTCCCCGCAGCAGTCAGCTGGCCACCGTGGACGACGTGTTCAACGGCATTCAGGTACGCGGCGATTCGATCGGCGACGTGGTGTTCTACGGCAAGGGCGCAGGTAAGCTGCCCACCGCCAGCGCCGTGGTAGCGGATGTGATCGACTGCGTGCGGCACTTCAAGGCCCGCAAGTACCTGTTCTGGGATCAGGCCGTGCCGGATTATGTGCGCGACTACCGCAAGGATACCATCGCGTTTTATGTCCGTGCCAAATCCCAGGACGCCGCTTTTGCGCTGGGCAAGGCGGAGAGCCTGTTCGGGCCGGTTCGCCAGCTGGTGCGCAAGGGAGCGGACAAAGACGAGTTTGCCTTCGTCACCGAGCCTTTGGTGGAAGAGAACTTCCTTGAAAAGCTGGAGCAGCTTAGAGGAGAAGGCGCCGAGGTGCTTTCTACCCTGCGCGTCGGCGAATTTTAATCAGCATAGAAAGAGGATATCCCGATATGATCAGAATACAAGTGCCGGCGACCAGCGCAAATTTGGGGTCCGGTTTCGATGCGCTGGGAATCGCCCTCACCTTGTACAATCAGGTTTGGATGGAGGAGAGCGATACCCTTCAGATTGTGAGCAGAGATGCGACCCCGGTGCCGCAGGATGAGCATAACCTGGTGTACTGGGCGGCAAAACTGCTGTATGAGCGCTGCGGGCACAGCCCGCGCGGTCTGCATATTGAGCAGGAAAACAACATTCCCATGGCGCGCGGCCTTGGCAGCAGTTCGGCCTGTATTGTGGCCGGCCTGCTGGGCGCCAACCATCTTTTGGGTAACCCGCTCGGCCAGCAGCAGCTGATCGATTTTGCGGCAGAGATTGAGGGTCACCCCGATAATACCACGCCGGCTCTTTTGGGCGGGCTTGTCACCTCGGCGATGGAGCAGGGGCGCGTGTACAGCGTCAGCGTGCCGGTATCCGAGAAAATCCGGTTCGCTGTTTTTGTGCCCCCCTTTGAGCTGAAGACCGAAACGGCACGCTCGGTGCTACCGAAGGAATATTCGCGGGAGGATGCGGTTTACAATCTGTCGCGTTCGGCGCTGATGACGGCCTCGCTCTTTTCGGGCAATCTTGAAAACCTGCGTGTGGCTGTGCAGGACCGTATCCACCAGCCATACCGAAAGGGCCTGATCGACCACTGCGACAAGGTGTTTGAAATGTGCGCTGCGCTGGGTTCCCTCGGCACCTACATCAGCGGCGCGGGTTCGACCATCATCGCGATGGTGGAGGCCGGGCAGGCGGAGGATTTTGCGAAGCAGGCGCGGGCGCATATGGCACAGTGGGGCGTGGCAGATTGGGAAATTTCGATTCGCAGCGCGGAAGCGCATGGCGCCAGAGTATTTGAAGAAACAAATTCCTGATGAATTTTTATCTGATAATGGAGGACAGAACGTTATGAGCTTGATCGTTCAGAAATTCGGCGGCAGCTCCGTGGCCAACGCGGATCGTTTGCGCAACGTCGCCGACATCATCACCAAAACGTATTCCCAAAACAACGACGTGGTCGTTGTCGTGTCTGCGCAGGGCGACACAACGGATGACCTGATTGCCAAGGCAAAAGAGGTGAATCCCCGCCCCTCCAAACGGGAAATGGATATGCTTCTGACCGCCGGTGAACAGATGTCTGCTTCGCTTCTCGCCATGACCATCGAGCAGATGGGTTTCCCCGTCGTTTCGCTTCTCGGCTGGCAGGCGGGCTTTCTCACCGATACGTCCTACGGCTCCGCCCGCATTAAGCGCGTGACGCCCGACCGTATCAAGAAAGAGCTGGATAAGCGCAATATCGTGATCGTTACGGGTTTTCAGGGAATCAACCGCTACAACGACATGACCACTCTGGGCCGCGGCGGCTCCGATACCAGCGCCGTTGCGATTGCGGCTGTCATGCACGCGGATCTGTGCCAGATTTATACCGACGTGGAGGGCGTGTACACCGCCGATCCGCGCAAAATCAAAAATGCGAAAAAAATTGATGTCATTTCTTACGATGAAATGCTGGAGCTGGCCACGCTCGGCGCGCAGGTGCTGAACAACCGCTCTGTGGAAATGGCGAAAAAATATAATATTGAGCTGGAAGTTCTGTCCAGTTATAACCGGGTACCGGGTACGATTGTGAAGGAGGCAACCAAAATGGAAAAAATGTTGATCAGCGGCATTGCAAAGGATGACGGGGTAGCCCGTGTAGCGATTATCGGAGTTCCGGACCGTCCCGGTTTGGCCTTTAAAGTGTTTTCCAAGCTTTCTGCAAAGAACGTGAATGTCGATATTATTCTGCAGTCCATCGGCCGCAACGGTACAAAGGACATCAGCTTTACTGTTTCTGAGGATCATCTGCAGGCCACTATGGAGGTTCTCACCCCCTATGTGGAGCAGATTGGTGCTTCCAGTGTTGTATATGACGAGGACGTCGCAAAGGTTTCCATTGTTGGCGCAGGCATGGAGACACACCCCGGCGTAGCCGCCTTGATGTTCGAGGCCCTGTTTGAGTCCAACATCAATATCCAGATGATCTCCACAAGCGAGATCAAGATTTCGGTTCTGATCGAGCGCAAGGATGCCGACAAGGCGGTTGCGGCGATCCACAACAAGTTCTTCCCCGAAGTCGTCGATCAATAAGCCTCCTTAATACTGTCCATAGCTGCCGATTGGGCAGCGCGGGCGGAAAAGACCGGCTCCGAAGCATGCGCGAAAGCGTCTGCCTCTGAGCCGGTCTTGATTTTTATCCTATGCTGTTGTAAATGCGTTATGATTGTATTGCCGCCGCGTCATTCCCGCTCCGTCGCCCGTGTGGCTGCCGCGCGCACACGCTTCCATTTGCGGATTTTGGAGCGGAAGGTCTGAAACGGAGCGGCTGAGTTGATGTGAATCCACCTTGCCATCGGCCAGTTGAGCTTGTCGCCAGTCCAGCGGCGCGCGCCCTGCACGAACAGCTCCTGCTCCGTCAGGTTTGTCACCCAGCTCACGAAAGCGGATTCCTCTTCGGCCAGACGATTCCGCAGCTCCCGCAGGGAAAGGCCGCCGCAGCTGCGGTAAAATTCTGCGTACAGTTCGCCCAGCCGGTTCCATTTGTAACCCGGCGCGGGCATCTGCGGGGTTTGGCCCGAAAGCTCCGCTTTGTCCCAGCCCCTTACCAGCGGCAGCCAGCCGATCTGGTAAGCCAGCATCTCCGCCGGGGTTTTGTCCACTTCCGGCAGGCGCAGGTTTTTGTCCTCTTCCGGGATTCCTTCAAACTCGGCGTCAAACAGCAGGTATTTACTGTGAATGGCGTTGAGCAGTTCCTCTTTGCTTTTATAATCGTAAATCGCCAAGCGATGCGCCTCCGTTCCTTATGCTTCCGGCGTTTGCCCGTAGATGCCCTGTACGACGACCTCACCGGAATTGATCTCTATGCGCTCGCCGTCGCCGGTCTGCACCACCAGCTCGCCGCCGTCGGTAATATCCACCGCCGTACCGATGATTTTCTCGTGCCCTCGCGTCGCGCCCACCATGCGGTTCAGCGAAACACAGCTTTCTTTATAGGCCTGCAGCCAGCGGCTGCTCCCCTGAACGAAATATTCCAGATAAAGCGCCTCAAATTCCTTTAATATCTGCTGCAGCAGCGTCACGCGCGAAACCGGCGCGCCGGTTTCTAGATGCAGAGAGGTTGCTTTTATCTTCAGCTCTTCGGCGAATCCTTCGTCGTTGACGTTGACGCCGATGCCGACAACCGCAAAATGAACGCGGTCGATTTCGGCAGTCATTTCCGTTAAAATGCCGCATACCTTTTTGCTGCCGATCACGATGTCGTTCGGCCACTTGATTTTCGCTTCGCATCCGGTCAAAGTATGAATCGCCCGGCTGACGGCTAGCCCCGCCAGCAGCGTCAGGTTCGAAACCTGCGGGGGCGCGGCGTCGGGGCGCAGCAATATCGTAAACCAAAGACCCGATTTCGGCGGGCTCTGCCATGGGCGGCCCAATCGGCCTTTCCCACCATTTTGCTGTTCCGCCACAAATATAGCGCCGTGCGGCGCGCCTTTGTGTGCCTGGCGCTTTGCCTCCTCGTTCGTGGAGTCGATCTCCGCAAAAACGGATACGGTTTGTCCAAATGCTTCGGTCGAAAGACCGCTTTGTATCTCGGTGGGGGTCAGTGCGTCGGAGGAATTCAGAATGCGGTAGCCGCGGTTCGTCACCGATTCAATCACATAGCCGCTCTCGCGCAGGCTGTTGATGTTCTTCCATATTGCGGAACGCGAAATTCCCAAGCGCCGGCTCAGTTCCTCGCCGGAAAGGTAATCTTTGCTCTCTTTTAAATATTGAAGGATAATGTCTTCCTTTTTCATATCGTTTTCTCCGTCCTTTTTCATCCGGTTCTGTTTCCATTATAGACTGTTTTCCCCCGGATAGGCAAGCACAGAAAGGCAAACTGCAGAATTTTCGAAAAAGCATGGGAGTTTTTTGCAATTAGTGCTATAATAACCTCACGGCGCAAGCCAAATGAAATCAAATCTTTGGGTGTCTGGGAGAACATTGAAGTGTGATTCTCCAGCTTAAGGAATCGCTTTTTAGGAAAGAGCATGGTCTTATAGGTGTTATCGTGCTATAATATAGAGAGTATTTGAATGTCTCAGTGAATTTTCTCCTTCCAACATTAGGGATATTTTTGCGATAAAGCAGATCATTTTTTCTGTGTTTTTTTCGCGATGTGTGCGCAGGCGCGGCCTGTCTGCTGGCGCAGGGCTTGCCCCTCGTGCCGGGGCGGGCATTTACTTTCTTTACGAAAAGAAAGTAAACAAAGATTCGCCCAAGGACACCTTGGGAATCCGCTTTGTGGAACAGTACCTGAATAC
>JAEXDU010000256.1 GCA_023401495.1 Bacillota bacterium | reverse complement strand
CCAGATCCACCTGTCCGGCCAGCACCATTTCTGCCAGATTGTGCGGTGCGCTCTCCACCAGCTTCAAATCGAATTTCGGGTACATCGTAAAAAAGCGGGGCAGGATTTTGTGCGTCATAAAAATGCTCATATGCAGCGACATCCCCAGTGTGATGCGTCCGATGCTGCCGTCCTGAATCTCCGTTATCTGCTGTGTGACGGATTCGTAAATGCTGTGGATCTGCATGCAGGCCGCGAGATATTTTTCCCCCGCGTAGGTCAGCCGCAGCGGGATGCTGCTGCGGTCAAACAGCGCTGTTCCCAGCTCGCGCTCAATGCCGAGAATCATCTGGCTCAGGGCGGGCTGCGAAATATACAGCTTTTTGGCAGCCCGGGTGATGTTCCCCTCGCGCACCACCGTCATCAGGGCTTCCATCTGACGCTCGTTGATCATGTTTGCACCTCTGGTTTCACGGTTCTGTTTCTTCTTCAGGCCAAAGCGGAAAAGAAACAGCGGGTTTATTTTATCTTTTTCAAGCAGGTTTTGCTATAAGTATAAGCTTATTATTTTTATAATAATTATAATATTTTACAGATATTCTTTTGTCAAGTAAAATAAAAACAAGAAAATATCACCTGATTCCTTCTCAGAATCATCTAAATGAAATGCGAGGTGCCTTTATGAAAAAAGACTTGCTTCGGGTGCTTGTTCCAAGCGGAATGCTGGGGTATGGCTTCCCTCTGGACAGCTTCAACAGGGGGCTCGCGATGAATCCCGATTTTATCTCGGTGGATTCCGGTTCTACCGACAGCGGCCCGCAAAAGCTGGCACTGGGCAGCATGACCTGCACGCGCAGCGCCTACACGGAGGAGATGGGGATTCTCATCCGGGCCGGGCTGGAGCACCATATTCCCGTTTTTATCAGCTCCGCGGGCGGCGACGGGACGAACCAGCACGTGGAAATCTTTGCGGATATCGCACGAGAGCTGGCCCATAAGAACGGATGGAAGTTGAACATGGCGCTGATTTACGCGGATATTGATAAAGACGTTGTACGCAAAAAGCTCGGCGAGGGAAAAGTGCAGCCCTGCGGGCCGGTGGACCCGCTGACCGCGCAGGACGTCGACGACGCAACGGTGATCGTAGCGCAGATGGGCGCGGAGCCTTACCTGAAAGTGCTGCGGGAACATCCGGAGATCGACCTGATCATCTCTGGCCGCAGCTACGATCCGGCCCCCATGGCGGCCATGGCGCTGTACAATGGCTTCCCCGCGGGGCTTGCGTGGCATATGGGCAAAATTTTGGAGTGCGGTGGCCTTTGCACCGAGCCCTCAAGCCGGTGTATGGTCGGTGAACTGCATCAGGAGTATTTCGACCTGATCCCGCTGGGTGACAAAGAGCGCTGCACCCCCTATTCGGTGGCCGCGCACACGCTGTATGAGAAAACGCACCCGTACCTGCTGCCCGGCCCGGGCGGAACACTCGATCTGTCCGGCTCCAAATTTGAGCCGGTAACGGATAAGATCGTGCGGGTCAGCGGAAGTCAATTCCGGCCCGCAGACCCGTATACCATAAAGCTGGAGGGTGCGAAGCGCTGCGGCTACCGCTGCATCTGCGTTGCCGGTATCCGCGACCCGATTCTGATTTCGCAGATCGATCCCTTCCTCGACAGTGTGCGCGAGCTTGTGAACGGTTTGCCCGCAGAGCAGCGCGAGGGCAGCCAGCTGATTTTCCATGTGTACGGCAAAAACGGCGTGATGGGCGATCTGGAGCCGAACCCCGATTTTGTGCCGCAGGAGCTGTGCGTGATCGTAGAAGTGGCGGCGCCCACGCCCCAGGCGGCGCAGGAGGTCTGCAACCGCGCGCGTATCGGGCTGCTGCACAATCCCTATGATGGCAGAATGGCCACCAGCGGCAACATCGGTCTGCCGTTTACCCCGCTGGAAATTCCGCTGGGCGAGGTCTGCGCGTTCAACGTGTACCACCTGATGCAGGTGGATGACCCGGCCGCTTTGTTCCCCATTCAATATATCGAGGTGAAGTAGCATGACATATTTAAAGGATATTGCGAAAATCATCCGCAGCAAAAATGCCGGCCCGTTTGAAGTAACGATGGATATTATCTTCCAGAACGAAGAGGATTACCGCCGGGTGCTCGACAGTGGCGTGATCAACCGAGAGCTGGTTTCGAAGCTGTACCATATTGACCCGGAGAAGATCATCACTCTGAGCAGCTTTGACGCGGCGCGCGCCATTAAAATCACATTGCCCCGCCCGCGTAAACAGGGCTCGATCGGCGAGACCGATATGCACGCTGCTCAGCAGCACGTGCCGCTGATGATGATTGAGCTGCCGTAAGACTGCCTTACCGATTTCATCACTGCCTCCTTTTGAATCATTTCAGATAAAAAAAGCCGCTCTGTTCCGCGTTCTCGCGAAACAGGGCGGCTTCCTTCTCATGTATTTTACGGTCTCTCCGCAGAGCTTCTGTGAGACTTTTTCGATTGCCGGAATAAATCTGTCAGAATCGGGCGATCTTTAATTCATTGAATACATGATACCGTTCAACGGATACCTTTAAATCAAAAGCCGCTGAGCTGAACTGATGACTCATAAAGCAGACTTGTTAGATTTACAGCCGGTTAGCGCTTCCCTCTGTTATTCCAGGCGTTCCAGGCCGTCAGTGCGGTCAGAACCATCACACAGCAGGCCAGAATCCAAATCGGCAGGTTGTCCGTCTGCCCGCCGACGATGTACAGATTTCTTGTGCCGCCCGTTTGCACAGCTTCCGGTTCTGCCGCTGTTCCCGGATTTGCAGCGGCGAGGGGAGAGGTGCTTTTGGACGAGGCTTTCGAAGAGGGCTTGGAGGAAGTGGATTTGGAAGAGCTGCTGCCGGAGGCCTTGGAAGAACCGCTGCCGCTGCTTTTCTGAGAGGAAGAGGGTTTCTCCGCGGTCTGCTTTCCGGCGCTTTGTTTTTCCGGAGAGGAGGAGGCCGCTGGTCTGGCGCTCTCCTCCGGTTCCGCAGAGGCAGGTGACTCGGCCCGGTTCACGCGGATCAGGTACTGCGACTTGCTCTTTTTATTCTCCGCGGTTACGGTCACAACGATTTCGGTCGTTTCGCCTGCCCGCTGCAGCGACTGTCGGTTCACCCGCACCGCTCCGCCGTCCGCCGCATCCGCCTGAAATTTGACCGAGCTGATATTTGATCCGACCCGCAGCTCATATTCGGCGATATCGGACGAAAAATCGGGGCGCAGCCTGCCGGTGGAAGGCACCAGGCTCAGCAGACTCGCATCCTGTGA
>JAEXDU010000254.1 GCA_023401495.1 Bacillota bacterium | reverse complement strand
GTGCATGCTCCTCGCCCAGCGCCTCCTGAATCAGCCGGATGTCCTGAACGGAGAAACGGTATTTTGCGCGTGTGGACGGAAGATCCGACCCGAAGACCAGCCCGGCGGGATTCTCCCGATAAAGCTCTGCCAAAAGCTGCTGCACTTCTTCGCGGCTGTAATCGACCCGGCCAAACCCGGTTACGCGGATGGGCACTCCTTTGCTGACAAAGCGTTTAAGCCGCTCCGCTTCGCATTTGCGCATCCCCAAGTGATCGATGGAAACCTTGGGCAGCCGGAATACAAGAGCCAAAAATGCTTCGTCCATCTGAGAAGCATCCAGATACAGCTCTGTTTTCCAGCCGCACAAATCATAAACACGGTTCGAAAGCTTCTCGATCTCCTGTAACGTAGAATTGAAACCGCGGAACAGATTGAAGCGGATGTTTTTGATCCCGATCTGATCCAGTCTGCGAATTTCCGCATCGTCCGCGGCGGGATTCAGCTGGGTGACGCCCACAAAGCTTTTGCCAAGCTTTGTGAGCGCGCCCTCAAAATAAGACTGGTCGAACCCCTGAAAAGAACCGGATACCACGGCGCCGCCAGCCAATTCCAGGTCCATCGACTCCAGCTCCCTGCGGTACTCCTCCACGGTGTAGTAATCCGGCAGAAATCCCTGATTCTCCACAAGCGGATACTGCGGATCGACAATGTGAAAATGGCTGTCAAAAATTTTCTGCAAAAGTATCACCTCATCTGTAAATCGGCATCAAAAACGCGGTCGCAATCATTGCAAACAGCAGGCAAAGAGGCGTCGCCCGATACAGCAGCTCGTTATAGAACTTCTGCTGTTCTTTTTCTTCCAGTCCGCTGGAGCCCAGAATCAGGCTTCCGCCGGTAGAGAACGGCGCAAGCGCGGTGGACTGGGCGCCGATAATGATTGCCACGACAATCAAGGACGGGCTCAGACCGGTGGCCGCGACAATTCCGGGGATCATGGGGAACATCAGCGGGGCAACCACACCCAGCGTACTGCTGAAGATAGACATAATACCGGCAATCATGCAGACCGATACCGGCACCAGCGGAGCAGGAATCTTGTTGATCAGGCTGGCCAGCAGGTCAATGGTTCCGGCCTCCACAGCAACATCGATCAGCATGCCGACACCGCATACCAGCCAAATGGTATTCCACGGCACCCGGTCCAAAACCTCTTTGGGTTTGTCTGCAAGATGCAGGAAATAAGCGACGATTGCGAACACGACAGACAAAAAGCTGATATCGATTCGTTTGCTGACATAGGTCAGCCACTCCACATCCTTAAACAAGTTGGCCAGCGCGGGAATAAACAGCACCATCACCATGAGAAGCAGGATCAGCACCAGATTTGTCTTCTGCTTTGGGGTAAACGGCTCGGGCTTTTCGATCTTCAGCTCCTGCGCGTCTCCCTTTTTTCTGGAGAAGAACAGGAGAAGGGCCATGACGATGATCGGATACACAAACGAAACAACGAAAATATCCTTTGTCATCACAGCGGCCTGATCCACCAGGCTCGTTTTGCTCAGGATGGAGTTAAACAGCACACCGTGAGCGCTTGCCATAAAGTTTGCGCCGGACAGGGCGCCCAAGGAAACCGCGATAGAGGCGTGCAGTCTGTTCATACCGGAGGTTTTGCACAGCGCCATCGCAATTGCACCCATGATGGCAACCGAAGTAAAGAAGGCAGCTCCCAGACCGGAAACAATCGCTGTGATGAAATAAAGAATCATCGGCAGGAAGAAATTAAACTTTCTGAACTTATAAAGCAGAAGGTTTGCCAGCTTATTCAGCGTTCCGTTTACAATGGCAAAATTGAAGAAGAGAGAAATTGCGAAAATGACCAGGAACAATTTTGTGGGCCATGATCCCAAAAGATCGTTGACGGACATGCCCAAGACAAAGCAGCCGATCAGATACGCAAACGCTAAAGCAATCAAGCCTGTGTTGATATCGAATTTTTCGCCCAAATAAATGGACAAGATAATCGCTAAAATAATCAACAGAGAATTTAGCATAAAAATTATCCCCTTAGATATGTATTTTTCGCTATAGCGTGTGTATTGTAGCATGGCGCAAAATCAGATACAATAGCGAACTCCGTCAATTTCTGTTCCTAAAGTGCACATGGTGTTTTTAAAATGTGCATTTTGCAGAATAATGACTCGAAAGAACTAAAAAGACCGTTTTCGCAGTCTTTATTGGCAAATATAGATTCATAAAACGATGAAGCCAAAACGAATTTGTTTAAAATGATGAGATTCGGATTCTAGGAAGATAACCAAAAAAATCCCCGCTTCTTTGTGGAATAAACACCACAAAAAAGCGGGGATTTGTGATTTGTATGATTCAATCTGAAGAGCCGCCATACAGCCGGCGATTATCTTCAAAACCGCCGATGGTTTCCTGCTCTGAATTGGCGATATGCTGCTCTACCTCCTTGGCCAAAGCCGCGCGATCTTTGACACGCATATGCTCTAAAATTTTCGTGTGCTCCAGAATCGCACGCAGACGCCGTTCCTTGGTGTAAAAGGAATAGGTGCGAAAATTCTTCAGGTATTCCGAAAGCTGTTCCAGCAGAAGCGTTAATCGGGGCATGCTGGACACCTTCATAACATAGGCATTATACTCACTGAACAGGGAAAAGACCTCTTCTATCCTGTCTTTTTCCTCTGCCTGCTTCATCTGGGCGCATAAAGATTCCAGGTGGAGTAAATCCTGATCCGTCATATTCTCAAAAAACACATCGAACAGAACGACTTCCAAAGCTTTGCGAATGCGATAGATTTCTTTGATGCTGCGCAGCGAAATATTATTGACGATTACGCCATAATTGGGCACGGATTCCACCAATCCCTCTTTGTTTAAGCGATCGATCGCCCCGCGCACCGGCGTTCTTGAAATATTCAGCTGATCGGCCAAAGATTTTTCATTGATTCTCTCTCCCAGTGGGAACGTGCCGTCAATAATCGCATCCCGTAAGGCTTGATAAAGAATATCTGAAAAGGGACGCCGCTGAGAAAAATCAACGGAGGAAATGATTCGCTGTTCATAGTCATATTTCATCTATCCTTGTCCCCCTTTCACAGGAATGATTTATTATCATTCCACAAAAAAATTATAAAAGAAATCTGAAAAAATTGCAATGCCCTTATTTTTGGAAGAAATTTCTTCCAATCAGCCCGACTGCCTTACCGTACCGTTGTGATCGGATATGGCATGATTCGGGTCATTGCTGATCTGATTTTTCCCTGGTTTTTGATTTACGTCTGGTCAAAACAACAGAGGGGCCCGAAAGAGCATGCTCTTTTGGGCCCCTCTTATCTGGATTCCGCCGCCCGTTCTGGAAAGTTCAATATTCCAGAAGAGTGGACGGAACCGTATGATTTGAATGAAATGCCGCTATTTGCGGATCACATCAGCAATCGACTCCGCCGTCAACCCGCAAAAGCTGCCCTGTGACAAAGGAAGAGTCCTCCGTCGCAAAAAACAGAGCCACGGTTCCGATTTCTCTGCCCTGGCCAATCCGTTTGAGGGGGGACATCTCTTTCATCCCTCCCACAGCGGCTTCCCCGCCTGCGCTGTCGAGCATCGCCGTGCTGATTGCTCCGGGCAGAATGGCGTTTACCCGGATTTCCGGGCCAAGTTCACGGGCCAGCGCTTTTGTCAATCCGTTCATCGCGTGCTTTGAGGTGCAATAGGCCGCCGCTCCCCATCTTGCCGAGGTTCCCGCGATAGACCCAGTATTGATGATATAGCCTTGTCCCTTCTCTTTCATGATGGGGGCAACCTTCTTCGATAAAAGCAAAGCGGCCGTCAGGTTGACCTGCATGATCTTATCCCATTCTTCAATGGGAACATCAATGGAGCTCTTAATGCTGAGCAGCCCGGCGTTATTGAATAATATGTCCACAGTTCCATATTTTGCAACAGTCTCGTCCACGATTTGATCCAACGACTGCCTGTCGGAGAGGTCGGCGATGACATAGGATGCTTCTCCACCGCTTTTTTTGATTGTCTCTACGACTTCTTTCGCTCTCGCTTCATCTCTTCCGGTGATCACGACCTTCGCGCCCTCTTCTGCAAATACATAAGCGGTATCTCTGCCCATGCCTGAAGTCGCTCCGGTAATAATTGCTACTTTTCCGTCTAATCTGCCCATTTTCTTCTCTCCTTTATGTTTTTATGATTTAGTGGTCTGTGATGGATATTTTTATAACAATCCATTTCACTCTAATAGTATATTGTTTTCAAAAAGATTTCAATATATGGAACGTTTTCAGCAGATAGAATTTTGGATCCTCTCCATTGTCTATATTGCCTTATTTTACCAAACTTACTCTTTTTTACTTTATTAATTTTTTAAAATTTTGTAAAATCAGAGATGCTTTTAGCCTAATGGTGCAATTCACTGAAATAGTGCACTCTGGCTGTCCCCTGCACAGGGCTGTGAACGCCGGGGTACAATTGAAATCTTTATATATGCATGTCCGAAAATGGCTGGCTTTTGAAGAAATAGATGTTATAATAACCTCACGGTGCAAACCGAAGCAAAGCTTCGGGCACCTGAGAGAGCATTGAATCATCTTGGTGATCGCGATGATTTCAAGGCTCTTTGAAGAGCAATTTCTAATTCATGATATTAATTCCAGTCAAAAGGAGGTGTGATGATGCAGACAGCTGAAGACAGGGCCTGGTACGCAGCGTTTGAATCCAAAGACGCACGATTTGACGGACGCTTTTTCGTGGGAATATCCACGACGGGTATTTATTGCCGCCCGGTGTGCCGGGCCAAGCTGCCAAAGCCCGAAAACTGCTCTTTTTATACCACCGCGGCCGCGGCGGAGCAGGCTGGTTTTCGCCCGTGCCTTTTATGCCGCCCGGAGCTTGCCCCAGGCAGCGCGCGCGTGGACGCCGTTTCCTCTCTTGCACAGCGGGCCGCAAGGCTGCTGGAAGAAAACTGCGGGAGCGAGCAAAGCATTGCAGAGCTGGCCGGACAGCTTGGCTGCACAGACCGCCACCTGCGCCGGGCATTTGCAGCGGAGTACCACGTCACTCCCATTCAATACCTGCAAACCTGCCGACTGCTGCTCGCCAAAAATCTGCTGACGGACACAGAGCTTTCGGTTATCGACGTTGCGATGGCCTCCGGCTTTGGCAGTTTACGGCGCTTCAACGACCTTTTTCAAAAGCATTACCGGCTTGCGCCTACCGCTCTTCGCCGGCAAGCTGCAAATAAAAAAGAACCGCACAGCAATGTGACCGTAGCGTTGGGGTACCGTCCGCCTTACCAGTGGCAGCAGATACTGGATTTTCTGGCGCTGCGCGCGATCCCCGGTGTGGAAACAGTCAACAACGGGGAGTACCTGCGCACCGTGTGCCTGAAAAGCGCTGACCGGCAGGTGTATGGCTGGGTGCGGATAGGCCGTCAGCCGCAAAAAAACGTGCTGACTGTTACACTGAACGATTCCCTGCTGCCCGTTCTGCCACAAGTGCTTTCCCGGATTCGTCACTTGTTCGACTTATACTGCGACCCGGATGCTGTCTATGAAGGTCTTTCCTCCATGAACCAGATCCATTCCAATCTTTGTGTTCGGGGCACCCGTGTGCCCGGCAGCTTTGATCCCTTCGAGATGACCGTGCGGGCAATGCTCGGGCAGCAGATCACCATAAAAGGTGCGCGTACGTTAGCCACAAGACTTGTGGTAGCTTACGGCACCCCCATTCAGACCGGTATCGAGGGCTTGACCCATGTCTTTCCCTCCCCGAAAGCAATGCTTGCTTTGGACGGAACAATCGGCGATCACCTCGGTCCGCTCGGGATCACCGGAGCGCGGGCAAATACAATTCTGGAGCTGGCGCGGGCTTTTGTGCTGGGAACCATCGATTTCAGCTTTTGCCCTCAGCCGGAAGCAGAGCTGCAAAAGCTGATGGCGCTTCCCGGCATCGGACCATGGACGGCACAGTACATTGCCATGCGCGCAATGGGATGGACCGACGCTTTCCCGCACACGGATTACGGCATTCAAAAAGCACTCGCACCCCGTACATCAAAGGAAATATTGGATTTGGCGGAAACGTGGCGGCCCTGGCGCAGCTACGCGACGGTGAATCTATGGAACTCTTTCTAAAAACAGGAGGGAAATATGTTTTACTCAACACAGCATCCATCACCCATAGGGACGGTTACGCTGGCAAGCGACGGCAACAGCCTTGTCGGCCTGTGGATACAGAATCAAAAATACTTTGGCGGCAGCGTGGCGCAGGCCATGACCGAAAGCCCCGATCTGCCGATCTTCACCGCTGCAAAAGAATGGCTGAACAAGTATTTTTCCGGCCAGAAACCCGCAATTGCCGATCTGCCCCTGGCTCCGAACGGAAGCGAGTTCCGCAAAGCGGTATGGGAAATTCTCTGCGAGATTCCCTACGGCGAAGTCACCACTTACGGGGAGATCGCCAAAAAAATGGCGGCCCGGATGAATCAGGAGCACATGTCCGCGCAGGCAATCGGCGGAGCTGTGGGTCACAATCCCATCTCCATCATCATCCCCTGCCATCGGGTCGTGGGATCAAACGGCAGTCTGACCGGTTACGCCGGCGGCATCGATAAAAAAATCCGGCTGCTGGAGCACGAAGGTGCAGATTTATCGAAGCTGTTTATCCCTGTCAAGGGAACCGCGCTCTGATGATCATATTATCTAATATCCGCTCTCCAAATCTGGATAAAAATAGTCAAAATGGAATTTATTTGATTTGGACATTGACTTTCAAAAAACGCTTTGCTATGCTAATTTATAAAGTTAGGTATAGCTAACAAAATTCATCTGAATTGATTTTCTTCTATCCATTCTGATTATGAGGGCGGACCAGTTTCATTTGATTGGGTCCGAATGTTAGTTTTAACTAACCCAGTGATGTGCAGGATTGGATGTGACAGACTTGTATAAAATCGCCATTTATGGCAAGGGCGGAATCGGGAAATCCACAACGACCTCGAACCTTTCCGCCGCACTGGCTCTGCAGGGCTACCGGGTCATGCAGATTGGGTGCGACCCCAAGGCCGACTCTACCAAAAATCTGATGAAAGGCCGCCGGATTCCTACCGTGCTCGATCAGATTCGTGAAAAGGGGAACGGCCTGAAGCTGGAAGATATTGCGTTCTCCGGATTTTCCAATGTGATCTGTGTGGAATCCGGCGGGCCGACTCCGGGTATTGGATGCGCGGGCCGCGGCATTATTACGGCCTTTAACAAGCTGGAGGAGCTAAACGCCTACGAGGTGTATCGGCCGGATATCGTCTTCTACGATGTGCTGGGAGATGTGGTATGCGGCGGCTTTGCCATGCCCATCCGCGGCGGATACGCAGACCGCGTTTTTATTGTGACCTCCGGCGAAATGATGTCTTTATATGCCGCCTGCAATATTTCGCAGGCGATCAAGAATTTCGGGAATCGCGGTTACGCGGAGTTTTCCGGCATAATTCTCAATTCACGCAACATTGAAAACGAGCTGGAACTGGTGCAGAAAGCGGCCCAGGAAATCGGAACCGACATTGTAAAGGTGATTCCGCGCAGCCCGGATGTACAGCGCGCCGAAAACGATGGAAAAACCGTGATCGAGGCGTTCCCCGACTGTGAAATGGCGAAGGAATACTTAGACCTTGCTTCAAAGGTAATGGAGGTATGCGGCCATGAATAGCTGCGGATGCTTTGAATCCACGCTGCATTATGCCACCCCGGCCCACGGCGGGTGGGGCGTCGTTCGCATGGGCATGCTCGCCCCCGAAAGCTACCAGCTTTTCATCTGTCCCTTTGCCTGCGGCCGGCACGGTGCGCTGGGCGCACTCAAGCAGGGACTGAAAGATCGGATTTCTTATTATTATGTGGATCAGAACGACATCATCAACGGGTACGACGATCTGATTCTGAACGCAGTGGAGGAACTGCTGCATGTGCTGAAAAAACGCCCGCGTGCCATGTTCGTATTCGTCAGCTGTCTGGACGACCTGATCGGCACGGACTGCGATGCAGTAGAGGCCGAACTGGAGCTGCGTCACCCGGATATCCAGTTCCGCATGGCACACATGAACCCGATCACTCTCGGTTCGGACGAACCGCCGCCGATCGGGATTCAAAAAAGAATTTACAGCCTGCTCTCGAAACAGCCCGAGCGTGACAACGGAGTCAACAGCATCGGCAATCTGGTCGCGGTCGATCCGGAATGCGAGCTGCACAAAATTCTGGAGCAGGAGGGCGTTTCCACCCTGCGTCACGTCAGCCAATATCAGGATTTTGACAAGTGGCAGGAAATGGCCAGAAGCTCTGCCAACCTGGTGTTGATGCCCCCCGGAATGAAGGCCGCAAAAGAAATGGAAGCGCGCTGTGGAATCCCCTACCGGTTTTTCCCGGTCAGCTATGATCTGGATGTGGTTGCCGAGCAATACCGGGGGATTCATAAGTTCCTTCATCCAAACGCCTCTGCCGCTTATGATCTGACTGCGGACAGACAAGCCGCCGAGCGAGCCGTTGAACATACGGTAAAAAAGCTGGGCAAGCTGCCCCTGATTCTCGATTCCTCCGCTGTGGTGCGCCCGTTCAGTCTGGCAAAGGCACTCAATAAATATGGCTTTACCGTTCACAGAATCTTTGCGCAGGAGGTCATTCCGTCCGACCGCGAAGCCTTTGAATGGGTGACGGAGCATATGCCAACGGTGGAGATTTTACAGCCGGAGCATAACGACATCGTGAAATTCGACAGGCGCTTTCCGGGCAGCCTTTCCATCGGCGTGAACGCCGCTTATATTTCCGGCTCCGGGCATGTGGTCGACTTATTTGCCGATGAGGGTCTGTTCGGGTATTACGGCATCCGAAAGCTGATGGGGCTGATGGAAGAGGCCGCCGATACCACAATTGACCTGCGCTCGCTGATTGAAGACTATGGATTGGTGGTGTAATCAGAATTGGGTAAACTCTGCGTGAAGCTCCCCCCATTTTCGCCTGACTATTCGGGGGTATGCTCTGCGATCTTTGATCTGAACTGCGTCGCGGTGATCCACGACGCTTCCGGCTGCACCGGCAATTATACTGGGTATGACGAGCCGCGCTGGTATGGATCGAAAACCGCGATCTTCTGCTCCGGCCTGCGTGAAATCGACGCGATTCTGGGCGACGATGAGAAAATGATCCAAAAGGTGCTGGACGCCACCGAAAGCCTGAACCCGGGACTGATCGTGCTGATCGGCAGCCCGGTTCCGATGGTGATCGGCACAGATATGAAAGGCATCGCCGCCGATATTGAGGCCCGCACCGGAATTCCGTGCCTTGGCTTTGACACCACCGGAACCAGATATTATTCCGACGGAATTGCACAGGCCTGCCTTGCGCTGATGGAACGCTTTACCCGAACGCCGGAGCATCAGATACCGAATGGGGTGAATCTGCTGGGGCTGACCCCGCTGGATTTTGGGAGCAGCGCGGCGAGCGACCTCAAAGCAGCCCTTGCACAGAACGGGTTGGAGCTTGTCTCCAGCTTTTGCGATGGTCTGACGATGGAGGCGGTTCAAAATGCCGCGCAGGCTTCGCTGAATCTGGTGGTTTCGCAGTCCGGCCTGCAGCCTGCCCGCTATATGGAAAAGCGGTTAGGCATCCCCTACCTTGTTCAAATCCCGATCGGGAGAAAAGCGCAGGAGACTTGGATCAAAGCCGTACATAGCTGCCTGAACGAGCAGAAATCTCTGGTTCCGTGCGCCGCGGGCGGAGAGGCTGAAACCCTCGTGCTGGGGGACGAAATCCTCTGCCGGAGCGTTCAATTGGGGCTGGAAGCCGACTTTGGCCTTACCGCCGACTGCGGCTGCCTGTTCGGCACGGAATCCGAACTTCCCGGAACAAATATCCTGAATTTAGAGGACGAGCAGAAAATCGAAGCGGCCATCAACTGCGGAAAATACCGCAGGATCATCGGCGACCCGATGCTGCGCATGCTGATTCATCCGGAAACAGAGGTGGATTATTTCGATCTGCCCTCGTACTGTATCTCCAGTAAAATGTCCGGCATGCCGCCGGTCAGCTGCATTGGGGAATGGTTTAACGCGTTCCTTGCTGAAATGAGATAATGATCGCCGAAAGGCGTTTATTATAATAAAAAATAAACCGGCGACGGCCTGAACGCATTCCTGACTCTGCGTTCAGACAGGCACCGGTCAGGAAAGTTGGTAGAACATGTTCAAGTTCTCAAAAAGAATCCTTTCCGCGGCAGTCAGCGCAATCATGCTGACCTCGGCCCTCGGGGGCTGCGCGGGCACTGCGAGCCAGACCTCCTCGGAGGCAGCCGCTCCGTCTGAGGCGGTTTCCTCCGCACAGGCAAGCGGTACCCGCACGGTGGTAGATCACGCAGGGAATACGATCGAGCTTCCCGCTGAAGTCAACCGCATCGTCATTTCCTCCATCATGCCCCTCCCCTCTGTTGTGGCCCTGTTCGACGGCGCCGCAGAAAAGGTGGTCGGCATGGACCCTTCCTCCATGGCGGCGGCGAAAAACTCCATTCTGCCGAATATCCATCCCGAAATTCTGAATGCGACCACAGATTTTCTGAAGGACGGCAACCTCAATATTGAAGAGGTGTTAAAGCTGAAACCCGACGTTGTATTCTACTCCGCCGATAACACAGCGGACTACGAAGCGCTGACCAAAGCCGGGATTCCCGCGGTCGGTTTCAGCACCAGCAAATTTAAGTTTAATACGGTAGAAACCTTCGACAACTGGGTCACGCTGCTCGGCGAGGTTCTCGGCCAGGCCGATACTGCCAAACAGATCGCGGACTACGGCTATCAGGTAGAGGATGAGGTCACCAGCGTTATCAAGGCGGCCGGCGACTCTATCCAAAAGCCGAAGGTGCTGATTCTGTTCCGCTACGACAACGGCACCATCAAAACCTCCGGCAGTAATTTCTTCGGCCAGTACTGGCTTGACACCACCGGCGCGGAAAACGTGGCAAAGGACCTGAAGGGCCAGGCAGAAATCAATATGGAACAGATCTATCAGTGGAATCCTGATATGATTTACATCACGAACTTTTCCCCTTACCAGCCCGACGACCTGTACAATAACTCCATCGAAGGCTTTGACTGGAGCAAGGTAAAGGCGGTTCAGGACAAAAAGGTTTACAAATTCCCGCTCGGCATGTACCGCTGGTTCCCGCCGGCCTCCGACACGCCTCTGTCCATGAAGTGGCTCGCCACGAAAAACCAGCCGGAGCTGTTTAAGGATGTCGACATGGAAAAGGAAGTCAAGGAATACTATAAAAGATTCTATCACTACGATCTGAATGAGGATGAGATGTACCAGATCTTCCATCCCTCCAGTGAGGCTTCCGGTTTGAAGAAATGAGCAGGGCAACGCTGAGTATTCGCAGCAAACTCCTTTTATTGCTGCTTCCCTTTTTGGTTGCGGTCATATGCCTTGGCATCGGGCGGTATTACATCAGCGTTCCGGATACCGTGAGGGTTCTGTTCTCTCCCCTGACGGGAACCGCCGCGGAAATGGACTCCACACAGCTTTCCGTGCTGTTTGGCGTGCGCCTGCCACGCGTGATACTGGCGATGTTTATCGGCGCTGGACTGGCTGTTTCCGGCGCGGCTTTTCAGGGCCTGTTCACCAATCCGCTTGCGACCCCGGATACGCTCGGGGTTGCGAGCGGCGCTTCCTTCGGTGCGGCCATGGCCCTGATGTTCTCGAAGAATCTGCTTGCGGTTCAAATCTCTGCCCTGATTTTCGGCATGTGCGCGATCATACTGACCACTCTCATCAGCCGCCAGAAGGGCAAAAGCACGATCATCATGGTGGTGCTGAGCGGCATGGTGGTTTCTTCCCTGTTTCAGGCTTTGGTATCTCTTGTGAAATACGTGGCTGACCCGCAGGACGTTCTGCCGAGCATCACCTACTGGCTGATGGGCAGTCTGACGGGGATCAGCTACTCCAGCCTGATGCTGGGGCTGCCGTTCATCCTTGTGGGAACGCTGGTTATCTTCTTTTTGCGGTGGCGGCTGAACATCATGGCGCTCAGCGATGACGAGGCCCGCTCTCTGGGAGTCAACGTCAAGCGAATCCGCCTGATGATCATGTTTGCCGCAACCTTTGTCACCGCGTCATGTGTTTCCATGTGCGGTCAGGTGGGCTGGGTCGGGCTTCTTGTTCCGCACGTTGCCAGAATGCTGTTCGGCAGCAACAATAAAAATGTGGTGCCGGTCAGCATCAGCTTCGGCGCTATCTTTCTGGTGATAATCGACACACTGGCTCGCAGCGCCACCGCGGCCGAAATCCCGATTTCTATTTTGACCGCCGTTATCGGCGCTCCGTTCTTTATTGTCCTTTTGAGAAAGACGGGAGGAACTCAGCTATGACTTTTGAAGTAAAAAACGGCTGCTACCGTTACCCCGGCACAGAACGGCAGGTGCTGCAAAACATCTGCCTGCATGTGGAAAGCGGCAAGGTTTTAAGCATTCTCGGCTCGAACGGGGTGGGAAAAACCACTCTGCTGCGCTGCATGATGGGGATGCTGAAATGGAACAGCGGCGAAAGCCTGCTGGACGGCACCCCCCTGCGGCAAATACCGGAACGGGAGCTGTGGCAGAAAATCGCCTATGTTCCGCAGGCGAAAACCTCCGTGTTTTCTTACACGGCAAAAGAAATGGTCACATTGGGCCGGTCGGCCCACTTAAAGATGTTTGAGCTGCCAAGCGCGGAGGATGAAAATTTGGCGCTCTCGTGCATGGAATCGATCGGCATTCTCGGCCTGAAAGACAAGCAGTGCAACGAAATGAGCGGCGGTGAGCTGCAGATGGTGTTGATCGCCCGCGCCATGACCTCGAACCCCGCCATGCTAATTTTAGATGAGCCGGAATCGAATCTCGATTTTAAAAACCAGCTCACCGTTTTAAACTGCATTCAGGAGCTGTCGCGCCAGCGCGGGATTTCTGCCGTGATCAACACGCACTACCCCGATCACGCCCTGCAGATTGCGGACGACGCGCTGATTTTAAACCGGGACGGCACCTGCGTTTACGGGAAAAGTACCGAGGTCATCAGCGAAGAAAACCTGAACCGGGCTTTTTCGGTTCGGGTGTGCATCCGCAGCGTGGAAGTGGAGAACGAAGCCTTCCACTGCGTGATTCCCATCAGCTCAAGGTCTGCGGCCGCACAATAAAACCAAATATTCCGAACACAGCAAAAGGCTGAGAAACGAGATCTCGTTTCTCAGCCTTTTCTTACGCTGGCAAATGCAAATGATCTGATGACGAACTTGTCAAACATCTGCAGACCAGATTGATTCTTTCAAATGTGACTGCCTGTGTTAATACCGCTCCACACCGTCGCGCGTAACGCGCGCGTAGATCAGCGGAATCTGTTCCGGCGCCTCGTCGCGAATCGTGACGGCGCTTTCAAACAGGCGCTCTGCCTGTGCACAGCGGGAGGGATCGGACGTGTAAAATACGGCGAGCGGCTCGCCCTTTTGCACCCTGTCGCCCACTTTCCTTTTCAGGATGATACCAGCGCTGTAATCGATGGGATCATCCTTCTTCTCGCGCCCTGCCCCAAGCTCTACGGAAGCAATTCCGCATTTCTCGGTATCCATGGCGTAGAACCAGCCGTCCTGCTGGGCGTAAACC
>JAEXDU010000086.1 GCA_023401495.1 Bacillota bacterium | reverse complement strand
CACCGCTCTGGTAATACCGAACCTGCGCGCAATTTCGGAACTGAATATTCCCGGATAGTCCCCAATCATCTTAATAATGTGGATTTCTCCCCGATAAAAGGTCATCTCCTCGCTGCCAAAATCCAGTACATTGGTTTTGCTGTTGGCAATCCTTTCGGTCAGACCAATAAAGGCATTAATCACTTCTTTTGGCAAATTGTCCATCCCTTATTTCCTCCTTTTGATAAATCTGCCCGTGGAACCTCCCGGCTTTGACCTCCCGCAGCTTTGACAGACCTGCATTTTGCAAAGCCTGCCGCACATCTTCCCCAGAGGGAGGAAGGGGCAGACCGTTCAGGTAACCGGAAAGCCAGCTGATCGTCCGGCGCGAACTCTGGCCTGGATCATCCGCAAACTGCCCGATCAGCAGCAGATATCCGTTTTTCGAAAGCGCTTCTGAAATTTTCAGAATAAATTCCGGCAGACCATTGGTTGAGAAATCCAGTATTCCCGACGCGATAATCAGATCATACGGGCCGCCGAGCGCATCCGTGTTGAAATCGCCCTCCACAACCCGGACGCGATCCGGCGCGCCGTGCTCCCGCAGGTTTTTTCTGCTTACGGGTGCCACATCGGGATGCTCAAATACCGCCGCGGAGCTGTGCGGGAACTGCTTTGCAAATTCCATGGCCAGCACCCCCGAGCCGCCGCCCAAATCCAGAATATTTGCGGAATTGTCCCTGTTTGGAAAAATCCGATCCATTTCTGAAAGAAACAGGCTTACCCTGCCGGTGGCATACATTTCGGGAACCGTCACCTCGGCCAGCTTCGCGAAATCATACTTCGTTTCTCCCTTTTTTGCGCCGGTCACCAGCGCGTCCATATCCGCCAGAGAGGTCATTGACTCGCGGAAAAGCAAGGTTTCACCCAGGTAATCAGGGGATTCTTTTGTCAGATACTTTTTTGTGGCAGGCGTATTGCGATAGGCATTCCCCTCTTTCTCGATCAGATCGAGTGCGCTCAGCGCAAGCAAACAGTGCTTCAGTGCATCTTCGTCGTATCCGCTTCGAAGCGCAGCGCCGTGTGCGTCCGTCCATTCGTTCAGATACGAAAAGATATCCAGCCGGATAGCCGCGAAAAAAAGCTGCGCCTTCTGGTATTGCTCCAGCATGTTGTAGTAGTCCACATAACCCGAGGTAAAATCATTCATCGCAATGATCAACTCCTATCGATACCATTGGTGGCCAGACCGTAGCAACTCATGCCGCAGAAAAGCCTCATTATCAAGCTGCTGATACGTCGTACTCGTACAAAAGGATTGGCTGATCTCCCAACGCATTTCCCCCAGCAGATTAATTACTCCGTTATTCATCCACGAGTTAGATTAAGCTAACCAACGTATGCATAGCATACAATAATTGCAATTGGATGTCAAGCATACATTTTGAAAAATAAATGGATGGGAATCTGAATGCATATGGCAGTCTTGTTGTAATCCTTTAAAAATTTTGAGTGTATTGTCATTCCAAAATAAAAAGAACGGCCCGAAAGGCCGCTCCTAAATTATTTTTTTCCGTTTAAAGTTTGTCTTCGTACAACTGATTGGCTCTGTCCCAATCAATGACATGGAACCAATTATCGATATATTGATCTCTCAAATTTAAATACTGCAGAAAATAGGCATGCTCCCAGACATCGATCACTATCAAGGGACAAAATCCTGACGACAAGGGGGAATCCTGATTGGCAGTCTGAAAGATAATAAGCCTTCCATTCCGGTCTTTTACAAGCCACATCCACCCCGACCCGAAAACAGCCATGGCTTTCTCTTTAAATAGTTCTTTAAACTTTTCATAAGACCCAAATTGGTTTTCGATCGCGTTTTTCAGCTTCCCTACCGGAACGTTTTCCGTTTTACCCGATGGCCTGAGCGATTCAAAAAAGAAATTGTGGTTCGATACCCCGCCCCCGAAATGAATCACGCTCGTTCTGATTTTTTGCGGGATCAGAAATAAATTCCTGAGCATACAATCCAGGTTTACTTTTTGCAGCTGCGGACAGTCTTTTAACGTCGCATTTAGTTTATCAACGTATCCCTTTAAAAGTCTGTCATGATGGACCTGCATTGTTTGAGTACTGATATATGGCTCCAAAGCATCATAACTGTACGGCAATGGTTTTAACTCGAATTCATAACATTCTTCCGACATAATTGCCCTCCTAGCAAGCGGATTTCATGATATATAATGCTATGGTATGAATTCTATTTTCATGTGTTACTTTAAGCAAAAATCCTCGAGCTGAGCCGGATTAAAAAACAATTTTAAAAAAATCAAGCGCAGTCCCGGAATGGGTCATAATAAGCAGCCTGCCCGATAAATCATGCACTTTCATATTTCATTCATAAAGCTCGTCGGTCTGCACACACTAGTGTCGAGGTGATTTTTATGTCTTATGTAGATCCTAAAATCCGTGATAAATTTGAATCTCTGTCCATCGATTTGAAAAATGAAATCCTCGGCCGCGATGTGAAGCTGTATACAATGAATGACCTGATGAGGTGTTTACAGGACATTGTCGACGGCAAATAAATCCTTGCAGCCGAATGTACGGCTTTGATTCTCCTGCCGTTTTATTCCTTCCATCAACTTTGTTTATTTCAATAAGCCGATCCTGAGGTGATTTTATGAATGATCAAAATAAAACTTTGAATACCGACGAGCGGTCAAGCAATAAGGGAATCAGCGCAGATATTTCTAAGAGCAAGACCGAAAATCAGAATCAAAACCATAACACCAAAAAGGCAGCGTTAGGGCCGAACACAAAGCGATAAGGGTGAAATCACAACTTTCAAATTTGATAATCAGAAGAATGGGATTCTCAGCTCCTGCCATAAAGCGGGGGCTGCTTTTATTTGCTCTTTATAAGACAATCCCCATGAAACATCACCTTAATGGCAGTTATTGTTTCATTTGAAATTCAGCGCTTTTTCAGTGTGTGTCAAAAGAAAATTGTTTGGTAAACCAACTTTGTCATATCCACTCCGCTTTTAAAGACAGTCTATATAAAACAGGAAGCAGATCAGCGCATTTCTGATCTGCTTCCGTAACCATTAAGACGATTCGATTTTTTGAAGTGCTTTCAGTAATAGAATTTTAAACTACTGATCAAATGACTCGCACTTTATTTTCCGGCATCCGACAAACCAAGTGATGAAAAGCGTGCCTAACACCGGACATTCCTGCGCTTGAAGCCCAGCCGCCCTTTGTCCGACGCCTTTCGGATTTCCTCTGCAGCCACAGGGGCGTTGGATTTTGTTTTGCCTCGGGACACCTCCACGGCTTCGATGGCATCGGCAACAGCCAGCGCCTCTTCATGCAGCGGAAGATAGGAAACACCTACGGTTGCAACAAAATTGTTCATGGCATATTTGGTCCGGTCAGGGCTGTCGTGAATTGTGTTTTTCACCGTTTCGAGCATCGCGTTCAGCTTTTCCCTGTCGAACTCCTCATCCTTGCGGTTGCCGATCAGCCAGCAGTAGCAGCTGTACCCGGCGGATACATACAGCTCCTTGCCGCTCGCAATCCAACGGTCGGAAACGGCCTGCGCAATATCCGTTTCCGCAAGCGTTACCGCTACAATAAAATCAGAGATCATGTAGAAATACGCACTTTCCATCCATCGGTCAAAATCTGTTTCCGTCATGATTTTGGGGTTGGCAATCATACCGGCCAGATACATGGCGTCATAGTTGCCGGTCGCGTAAAGCTCTTCCGCAAGCGCCTGATCGATCTTGATTTTCCGGACAATCGGTTTCATCGCACCCGTCGCGACTCCGTAGAGCGGCTCACGCGCGCCCTGCTGCAGATATACCTTCTTTGTTCGCTCCGTACCCAATGATTCCAGTTCCTGCAATACTGTTTGAACGTCCACACAAATCCTCCTTCGATCCACAGAATCCTGTGATTATGATTGACACTCGATTGTCAACCTCATTCTTTTTTTGTTATCCCTGTTTCAGAGCCTTGATCAGCAACATCATCGGGCGGCGCATTTCATCCGACATGCCCGGAATCTTCATGCTATCGGCGCTCGGCATTGCTTCTTCAACCACTTCCAGCCGAAATCCGGCATTTACGAGTCCCATCAGAATCTGTGTCAATGTATGATGCTGCTTTATGACCGTTTTTCCAAGAAAACGGGTGACCCTTTCTCCTGGATAAAAGTAATCATCCACCGGCCAATACTGTGGTTTGCCGTCTGAATCGTAAACCCAATCCTGGTTCACACCCGCCGTAAAGACGGGATGTTCGATATTAAGGAGAAAAACGCCACCCGGTTTCAGCGTCGAGGATATCTTTTTCAAAATGGAATCCATGTCTGCAATGTAATGAAGTACCAGATTGGAAATGACACAGTCGTAAGAATCGGCAGGATAATCATACTCATCCAGCCCGCAGACCCGATAGGTAATTTGGGGGGCAGCGTTTTTTTCGTTTGCCTCCCGTATCATTTTTTCGCTCAAGTCGATGCCCAGCACCTGCTTCGCACCGCATTCCACCGCATAGTTACAGTGCCAGCCATAACCGCACCCAAGATCGAGTACGCTTTTGCCGCTCAAATCTGGAAACAGGGCTTTGAATTGATGCCATTCTCCTGCTCCGGATAAGCCCTGCCTGCTCCGCGACATCTTCGCATATTGATCAAAAAAATCCTTATTATCGTAAATATTGTTCATGTACTTCCCTCGGTAAATTTTGTTTGCTTACCTCTGTAAAGGATGAGGATTTATTCCTTAAAGTTACTCCTGAACCTTACCAAAATCATTGTACCACAAAAGGGGTGAAATTTTCCATCATAACAGAAACCCGCAGGATGCACTTTTTACAGTGTTCCCCTGCGGGTTCCGCTATAAGGCGTTATTGTTATTGCAGATAATCCCTTTTGATCAAGACAATGGCTATTGATGGTCTGACAAGCAGCGTGGCCCATCAAAGATGCCGTAATTCCTTGCTGCATTTCTGCCGACCTTTTATTTCTCGATTCTCCCGCAGCAGAAACCATCGTCGAAAAGTGGTGCGATTGCCTCAATCGATTCACTCTCTGTCATGCCGATCGATTGATTCCTCACGCCGTTTTCCGTTTATAAATCAGCATGGCGAAAGCATACGCCACCACAAGAATCCCCAAACACCACACAAGAGCGCTCCAGATATCATTGCCGACGGGCTGGTTCGATAATAACGCGCGGATGGCGTTGACAATGGAAGTTACCGGCTGATGTTCCGCAAAAGCGCGGACAGGCCCCGGCATCGATTCAGTCGGCACAAACGCCGAGCTGATGAACGGCAGAAAGATCAGCGGATAGGAAAAGGCGCTCGCGCCGTCCACCGATTTTGCAGTCAGCCCGGGAATCACCGCGATCCAGGTCAGGGCCAGTATCACAAGCACGAGGATTCCGGCTACGGCCAGCCAGGACAGAACCCCCGCCGAGGAGCGGAAGCCCATAATCAGCGCCACAAGGATAATGACGACAAGCGAAATTGCATTGGATACCAGCGAGGTCAGCACATGCCCCCACAGCGCACTTGAGCGCGCAATCGGCATAGAGTGGAACCGCTCGAAAATGCCGCTCTGCATATCTGTAAACAGGCGGAAAGCCGTGTAGGCGATGCCGCTCGCAATTGCCATCAGCAGGATGCCGGGCAGCAAATAATTCACATAGTTGTCCGTGCCGGTTTGGATCGCGCCGCCGAGTACGTAGACAAACAGCAGCATCATTGCGATCGGAGTAAGGCAGACCGTGATGATGGTGTCCATGCTGCGGGTGATGTGGCGCATGGAACGTCCGAGCATCACGCTCATATCGCTGAAAAAGTGATTCCTTGTCGCTTCCATTTACCGTTCCTCCCTTTTTCCGATGATCGCAAGGAAAATCTCCTCTAGCGTCGGCTGTTTTTCCACATACTCCACCTTGGCGGGTGGGAACAGCTTTTTCAGTTCATCAAGGGTGCCGTTCGCGATAATTTTCCCTTCATGCAGAACGGCGATCCGGTCGGCAAGCTGCTCGGCTTCGTCCAGATACTGTGTGGTCAGGAACACCGTCGTGCCGTTGTCTGCGAGCTCTTTTACCGTTTTCCAGACTTCAATGCGCGCCTCAGGGTCAAGCCCGGTGGTCGG
>JAEXDU010000219.1 GCA_023401495.1 Bacillota bacterium | reverse complement strand
GCTTTTGCCGTGCTGATATGGGCGGCAAACCGTAAAAAAGAACAAATCACAGAGTAGGGCCGGCACGTTAAGTACCGCCGAATGGAAAGTTGGAACAAAGAAGCCATGGCTTCTTATTGCTGTACCCGCATCCGCTGCCACAGGAAAGAGAAGCGTTCTCCTGATGTGGCGACTGGCACAAAGGGAGGATTTTAAAATGCAAAAGATGAAATGGAATACGGAAGCAATTGTACTATTGGGAGTCCTGATTTCCACAGAGGTGGTGCTTTCCCGCTTTTTCTCCATTTCCGCATGGAACATCAAAATCGGTTTTTCGTTTCTGCCCATTGTGGTGGCCGCAATGCTGATGGGCCCGCTGCAGGCGGGAATCGTGGCTGGGCTGGGGGATTTGATCGGGGCTCTTTTGTTCCCGATCGGCGCTTATTTTCCGGGCTTCACGCTGACAGCCTTTCTTACCGGAATCGTATTTGGCCTTTTTCTCCACAAGGGCCAAAGCATGGCAAGGGTAATCGGGGCCGTGGCAGTGAATCAGCTGGTGCTGAGCCTTCTGTTAAATACCCTGTGGATTTCTGTGATGTACCATTCCCCTTTCAGCGCCCTACTGGTGGCTCGTATCGTGCAGTGCGCGATTTTGATCCCGATTCAGATCATCATGATTCGATTGATCAGCAAAGCGCTGAACCGTAATTGGAAGAAGGCAATTGTATAAGGTTTTTACCGACACGGTTTCCATCATGTAGAGTCTATATTCGAATTGCTCAGCAAAGAGAAAAATGCTTTGCTTTGAAATCAGCTTTGAGAATGCCGTAATCCGGACAGAAAGCCTGGAGCGCCAGTGCTTTGACTGGAAAAGTTATCCTGCAAAAGACAATAAAAGGAAGAGGACGGAATAGACATCTATTCCGTCCTCTTCCTTTTATCTGGTGTAGGCTTTTATATTTTTCGTTCTGCCTAAAATATAGTCTGTTGAAGTATTATAATAATTTGCCAATGTAATCAAATGCTCTACAGGAATAGTCTGGAAGCCTCTCTCATATCGCGAGTAAACAGTTTGACTGATTCCAAGTACTTCTGCAACATCTTTCTGCAATAAATCTTTATCGATTCTCAGATCTTTTATTCTAGGAAAATACATAAAATCCCCTCCGTGCAGTACTGTTTTGTACTATTGACTTTAGCATGGAATAGTAGTATGATGTATTTTACAGTACTTATTAGTACTAAATAGAAGGAGGAATGAAATGATGGCGGATTATCAAAAGATGTATTATACTTTATTTCAGGAAATCAGTCGGGTGATAGAAAGTTTGAAGAAGGCGCAATGTGAAACAGAAGAAATCTACACATCTGCATCGGAAGTCTCTTTTTTAAGAGAACAAATGAGCACGAAGTCAATTGAAAAATAGTTTGTGAATATTTGATATAATCGTTATAATATGTTTTTATAGAAAGAAGTCGGTTGCTGAGAATCGATTTCTTTTGAAGATTTTATTTGATAGAGGTTCCCAATGCGTATTGAAATAAAAGAAGCCTATGATACTATAGATGAGATTAAAATCCTTTTTCAGGAGTATGTTGCTTTGATCGGAATCGATTTGACCTTTCAAAGCTACCAGGAAGAGCTGTCGAATTTGCCGGGGAAATATTCCAGACCATTCGGCAGATTATATTTGGCATCTGTTGATGGAGTTTCAGCCGGGTGTATTGCCTTGCGAAGGTTTGATGAAAAACGCGGCGAGATGAAACGATTGTACGTCCGCGATCAATTCCGCGGCTGCAAAATAGGAAGGCTGCTTTCGGAGAAAGTTATTCTGGAAGCACAATTTATCGGCTATCAGGCCATTTTACTGGATACGCTGTCTGCGATGGAAGAGGCCAGGGCGCTTTATCAAAGCCTGGGGTTTGTAGAAATCGCCCCTTATTATGAAAGCCCCTTAAAAGATACTCACTTTTTAAGCCTTTCATTATAATTTTGCAGAGTAGGTCCTTTTCTTGATCAGCGCTGCTGTCAGTTGACGATACGAATAAAACATGATAAAATATTTTATACCCCATGGGGTATAAAGGAGGCAGAACAATGCGGCAATGTATGGATTCCGAAAACCTGCACAGGCGATTGAGCAAGATCATGGGCCAGGTAAAAGCCATTGATAAAATGATAGATGAGGATGTACCCTGCGAAGATGTTCTCGTTCAAATCAATGCGGCAAAGGGTGCATTGCAGAAGGTTGGCCAGGTCGTTTTGGAGGGCCACCTGAATCACTGTGTCCGTGAAGGGATTGAGCATGGCGATGCGGATAAGACCATCGCGGATTTTGCCAAAGCGGTAGAGCATTTTTCCAGAATGTCATAAGAAAAATTTTCAGAATGCAGAACAGCGGTTTTTCAAAAAGCCGCTGTTTTTTTATTGACACTCTATACCCCTAGGGGTATAATATACCTATAGGGGTATGGGTATGAAAGAGGGTGATGATTTGATAGACCTTGTAAAAAATGAAGAGAAGCGAACGGTGCTTTTCTTGTTGTTGTCCGCCTGTTCGCTGGTCATTGGCTTTTTTCAGATTGGGAATCTGCCGGTTGACCCGGTTTGGGTTGCCATTTTGCTGTGCGGAATTCCGATTGTGAAGGGAGCGGTTGTCGGGCTGGTTACAGAGTTCGATATAAAAGCGGATGTTCTGGTGTCGATTGCGCTGATCGCCTCTATCGTAATAGGAGAAATCTTTGCTGCCGGGGAAGTGGCCTTTATTATGGCTGTCGGCGCATATCTGGAAGAGCGCACCGTGGCAAAGGCCCGTGCAGGCATTGAAAAGCTGGTTCACCTGACGCCTGCCACGGCCCGCGTGGTGCGGGACGGCACGGAGGAGATGATCCCTGCGGAGCGGGTGAAAATCGGGGATACCCTGCGCGTATTGGCCGGGGAAACCGTCGCTGTAGACGGAGTGATCCTGAAAGGCAAAACCTCTGTCGATCAATCTGTCATGACGGGGGAATCTCTCCCTGTAGATAAAGAGGAGGGAGACGAGGTGTTCAGCGGTACCGTGAATCAATTCGGGACCTTCGATATGGCAGCCCAAAAGGTCGGTGCGGACAGCTCGTTGCAGCGTATGATACGTCTGGTGGAATCCGCCGACGCGGGGAAGGCAAAAATCGTTGGAATTGCTGACCGCTGGGCAACCTGGATTGTTGCAATTGCGCTGCTGGCCGCCGCTGCTACCTGGTTTGCCACTGGGGAAATCATACGCTCCGTGACTATTCTGGTTGTATTCTGCCCCTGCGCTCTGGTACTGGCTACTCCCACCGCTATTATGGCCGGGATCGGCAACGCAACAAGGTTCGGAATTTTGGTTCGTGAGGGGGATGCGCTGGAGCGGCTTTCGCAGGTAAAGCGCATCGCTTTTGATAAGACCGGCACTTTAACCTACGGAAAGCCCGCGGTCACACAAATACATAGCATAGATGACGCACTGGGGAAGAAGGCGCTTCTGGCTCTGGTGGCTTCCGCAGAATTGCGCTCCGAGCACCCACTGGGGAAGGCCATCGTTGCGCACTATCGGCAGAAGTACGGCGCTCTGCCGGAACAGCCGGAAGCATTTGAACTGCTGGCAGGGCGCGGTGTTGCCGCCCAGGTAGCTGGCCGAAATCTTCTGGCAGGGAACGAGGCCCTGATGACAGAGAGAAAGATCACAATGTCGCAGGAGCTTTTGGGCCCGTCTGAGAACGCGAAAAGGAACGGCTGCACCGTGATTTATATTGCAGAGCATACAAGAACCATCGGGATGATCGCCTTGTCAGATACTCTGCGCCCGGATGCCGCGCAGACGATAGACGCGATTCATCAAGCTGGAGTTCGGACCGTGCTGCTGACAGGCGATGCGGTGCCGGCTGCGTCTCATATTGCGGCAAGCGCCGGCCTTCGTGACTTGCGGGCGGATTGCCTGCCGGAAAATAAGCTGGAAGAAATCCATGCATACCAGAAAGCGGGGGAGCCGGTGTGCATGGTGGGCGACGGTATCAATGACGCGCCGGCGCTCAAGGCCGCTTTTGTCGGTATCGCCATGGGCGGCGTCGGCAGCGATATCGCCATCGATGCGGCCGATATTGTGCTGGTGAGCGACGATATCAAAGAAATTCCTCACCTTCTGCGGCTTTCTCAAAAGACAATGCGCACCATCAAAATCAATCTTGCCGCATCCATGGCTTTGAACTTTGCAGCCATTGCGCTTGCGATTACAGGCGTTCTTACCCCGATGATTGGTGCGTTGGTGCACAATGCCGGTTCTGTTGCTGTTATTATTCATTCTTCGCTATTACTGAAATGGAGGAAAATAAAATGAAAGAATGGCTTTTATTCGCGTTGTTTCTGATTGTGGGTGCAGGAATGCTTTCTGCCGGTATCGTTTACCTGCGGAAAGAAAAGGATGATCCGGATTCGGTAAAAATTTATCGGGTGGTCTCTGTCCTGGGTTCTGTACTGGTGGTCGTGGCTCTTCTCACAAAATTTGTGTTTTAGGTTACCAGGCTAAAGCTGACTGTTTTGTGGTTGCGCTGTTCCTCAATTCTAGGGGCGATTCCTGCTGCGCGAATACTTACTGAAGAATATGAGATAAATTGGTGAGCGCAAAAATACCCTTTTCATCGATAACACAGGACGTGTTTTCATATGGAAAGCGTATCTGTACTTGGCACTTTACAAATTCAAATAATACAATTATACTGAAAGTTAATTATATGCTGGAAATTACAAGATGAAAGGAAGAATGAATCGATGAACTGCTGCTGGTGCACCATTACGACGGACAAGCTGGAGGAATCCGTGGCGTTTTATGAGGAAGTAATCGGCCTTTCTGTGGCACGGCGCTTTTCCCCTTCACCGGATACAGAGATCGCTTTTTTAAAGGACGATCGCGGCTTTGAGGTGGAGCTTCTGAAAAACGGAAGACCGACAAGTGATGACCTCAACGGAATTTCACTTGGGTTTGAGGTGGAATCGCTTGCAGATACACTGGCTCTGGTCAAATCCAAAAACATTTCTGTTTTCGGCGGGCCAACCAAAGTGCCGGGCTGCTCCTTCTTTTTTGTGAAAGACCCGAATGGAGTCTCCATCCAGTTGATAGAGAACGATCATTAAAAGTAAATTTACATCACCTACCGTAAAAAAACACCCTGATCGGCAGAACCGACGAGGGTGTTTTTTTATTGCCCTGTGGTCTTTCTTTTTTCTGTCAGCCATTCGATCATCGCAGTTCGTCCGTCTTCGCTCAGTTCAAATTCAGACTGTTCCCCGATCTCAGACTTTTCAAAACAGTACGGGCTATACCATATGTAGGTAACCAGCATATTGTTTGCGGGTTCGATTTTGTACCGCATCTTGCCCGCGCTCCCTTTGTATATGCCGCCGTTTTGATAATATAACAGACCTGGTAAATCCATGTTATCACCTCACCCGGGGATCATTATACACCGTTCCGGCCGGGCTGTAAAATTCTTCCTTGCTTTTTTACGAATCATCTCTTCCACCGTCGCCGGCCTATTCTGCCCAAAGCTGGGGAATCCGGTGTGTCATATAATAACCTTATGCCATAGGTAAAAGCAAAGCTTTTGGCGGCTGAAAGAACATTGAATCATCAGCTTTATGATTCCGGTTATTAGAGTGGTGTTTGATGGAGTTAGCTTCAAATTTATGATATAATAACCTCAAAGCGGAAGGAATCTTCTTAGGCTATCTGAATTATATATGATATAATAAACTGGAATTGAATTCCAGTTGGAGAGGATTATTATATCATGCAGGGGATTTTAGTCGGTTTTTGTTCGTTTCTTCTGATTGGGCTTTTTCACCCCATTGTCAGAAAGGCGGAGTATCATTTTACCAAACGCATTTTTCCGGCGTTTCTTTTGGCGGGGGCTCTTTGCCTGACGGGCGCGTATTTTATGGCGAATCAGTCTGTCTCCTCCATTCTGGGCGTGGCGGGCTTCTGCTGCTTCTGGAGTGTAAAGGAGCTTTTCGAGCAGGAAAAAAGAGTGGAAAAAGGCTGGGCTCCGCGTAACCCGAAGCGCGATCAAAAGTAATCGTGTGTTTCTCATGGTATCTTCATGATTCTGCTATATTTTTCTCATAAATTCACGGTAGGATAAAATTGGAATTATTTTGAGATAGGGCGGGAGAAGCATGTCAAAGCAAAAGGTTTTGATCATTGAGGATGATCCCAATATTGTTCGGGTGTTGGAGCTGGAGCTTCAGCATGAGGGGTATTTGGTAGAAAAGGAGTACGATGGACTGTTCGGTCTGCGCAGGGCGCAGGACGAATCGTTCGATCTGATTCTGCTGGACGTCATGCTTCCGGCGATCAACGGGCTGGAGGTTCTGCGGCAGCTGCGCACGGAATGCCAGACGCCGGTGATCCTGCTGACCGCGCGCGACTCGGTGATGGACAAGGTACACGGCTTGGACGAAGGAGCAGCGGATTATGTGACAAAGCCCTTCGCCATTGAAGAGCTGCTGGCCCGCATGCGGGCGGTGCTCCGCCCGGCGGCTTTACAAAAGGGCGATGCGCTGGTTGAAACCGAAAGCCTTACCATCAATAAAAACAGCCGCGAGGTATTTTGCTGCGGCGAGCCGGTTTCTCTTACCCGGCGGGAATTCGATCTGCTGGCTTATCTGGTGGAGCACCGGAACATGGTGTGCTCGCGCGATTTGCTGATGGAGCAGGTGTGGGGATACGACTTTCGGGGCCAAACGAATCTGGTGGATGTTTATATCCGCTATCTTCGCACCAAAATTGATTATCGCTTCCATAAGGAGTTCATCCATACCATTCGTGGGGTGGGGTATATTATTCGATTATGAAAAAAGACGATTCGCCTTTACATCATCAAAAAGTGGTGTGGAAAGGCGTAAAAAAATCGCTCGGCTCGTTTTTGTCTTTTCTGAAAAGATGTAAGGCGTCCATCGTTTTTAAAACGGCGATGGTCTATGTTGTCATGTTCGGAATCGTTTTGGTGATTGCGGCCTCTGTGATGAGCGCCGCTTTTGTTTCGTATTCTGCCCATTCGGGGGAGCTGGAGCGGACAATGTCTTTTGTGGTCAGCAGGCTGCAAAGCCCCGCAGGGCAGCTGTTTGATTTTGAAGAGTTTGCACAGTTCAGCAAAACCATGATTGAGATATCGGACGTGCGCACGCACCAGATGGTGCGCTTTGGCGAAGAAATTACAGATGTTTCTGAAAAAATGCAGACTGTGCGCCGGATCGATCGGCCGGACCAGCACCTGATGATTAAGGTGGTCAGTACCGAATACACAAATGCACCGTTTGAGGGTGGAATCGGCATCGCGTATGCGTTTGCGCTGGCAGGTCTGCTGATCGCGGCGATCCTGCTCGGCTCGCTCAGCACAAAGAAGCTGCTGCACCCCGTTTATGTCATGACGCAGACCGCGCGTTCCATTACCGCGAGTGATCTGAGCGTGCGCATCGACGAGGGAAACTCGAACGATGAGCTGGATGAGCTGGCCAGAACCTTCAACGAAATGCTGGATCGTCTGGAAGAGGCTTACCGCAAACAGAACCGCTTTGTTTCGGATGCTTCGCACGAGCTGCGCACGCCGCTTTCCGTCATTTCGGGCTATGCGAATCTGCTGCGCCGCTGGGGCAGCGAAGACCCCGTCGTGCTGGAGGAATCCGTGACGAAGATTATTGAAGAAACCGACAACATGCAGCAGCTCGTGGAGCGCCTGCTGTTTTTGGCCCGGGTGGATCAGCAGACGCAGGCGATCAATCCCGAGCTGTTCAATGTCAGTGAACTGATGAGTCAGATTGTAAAGGAGACCCGCCTGATTGACGACAGCCACACGCTGTGCGAGCAGATCGAGCCCGGGGTAACGCTGACGGCCGACCGTGCGCTGATTTTACAGGCGGTGCGGGCGATTGTGGAAAACAGCATGAAATATACGCCGCCGGGCGGCACGATCACGCTGTCCTGCCGGGCCGAGGGAACACAGGTATGCCTTTCCGTCGCAGACACGGGGATCGGCATTGAAGAGAAGGATCTCCCTTATATTTTTGACCGCTTTTACAAAGCCGATGAAGCCCGTTCCCGTCAGGCAGGGGGAACCGGGCTGGGGCTTTCTATCGTCAAGTGGATCGTAGAGCGCCACGGCGGAGAGATTCGGGTCAGCAGTATTCCCGATCATGGAACAGAATTCCATATTCTGATCAGCCGGCAGCTCTGCCTGCCCGCCTGAACTTTTTGTGTCCGGCGTTTTCAGGCTGTCGGGGAAGCGGCGCAGCCGCACCATCGTTTTCAAATTTTGCTCTTTGCATTGCCGTGTGCCCGCAGGGGAGTTACACCCGCAAATTTTAGGGATGCTCCTTCCTTTGCAGCCTTGTCTTGCGCAGTTTTCAGCGGCCTGTATTTTTTCGATCAACCAAAGCCTCTCCCATGCGGGAGAGGCTTTTTCATGTGATTCTAATTCTGGGGTTATTCTTTTCTCATAATCTTTCGTTAGGATAAATTTGCTTGTATTTCTGGAAAAGATTCCATTCCTTTTTCAGGGCATTTTTTGATTGTTTGGGAGGATT
>JAEXDU010000235.1 GCA_023401495.1 Bacillota bacterium | reverse complement strand
AGCGCCTGGCCTGCATCATGCAGGGCGTGGACAACCTCTTCCTGGTGGACACCGTGCAGAATATTATGAAACATGTCAGCCGTATTGCAGACATTCACTACGGCGACGATTCCAAGAACGACATTTCCCTGCGCGTGATCACCGATCACATCCGCAGCACCACCTTTATGATCGGCGACGGCGTGATGCCCTCCAATGAGGGCCGCGGCTATGTGCTGCGCCGCCTGCTGCGCCGTGCGGCGCGCCACGGCAAGCTGATCGGCATCAACCGCCCGTTCCTGTTTGAAGTGGCGGAAACCGTGATTGCCGAAAACAAAAATGCATATCCCGAGCTGGCGGAAAAGCGCGATATGATCGTGAAGCTGATTCACGTGGAAGAAGAGAGCTTTGCCCGCACGATTGATCAGGGCCTGCAGCTTCTGAATAACCTGATGCAAGGGATGGAAGGCAATGTGTTTTCCGGCGAGGACGCGTTTCGCCTGAACGATACCTATGGCTTCCCGCTCGATTTGACAAAAGAAATCGTCGCAGAACAGGGCATGACCGTGGATGAGGAAACCTTCCGCCGCCTGATGACCGAGCAGAAGCAGCGCGCCCGCGCGGCCCGCAAGAACGCGGGTGCGGATGCCTGGGCAGGCGGTGCCAACGGCACGGAAGAGCTGCCCGCCACCGCATTTGTAGGGTATGAAACACTGCTGAGCGAAGCCGAGGTGCTGGCCGTGATCAAAGACGGCGAGCGCGTGGATTCTGCCGAGGTGGGCGACGAGGTCACTCTGGTGCTGAGTCAAAGCCCGTTCTATGCCGAAAGCGGCGGACAGGTGGGCGACACCGGCGTGATTATCGCGGAGGACACCGAATTTGCGGTGACCGACACAACAAAGAACCACAGCGGTATTTTCCTGCACCGCGGAAAAATCACCGCCGGACGCATCTCGGAGGGTGACACCGTTACCGCGAAGGTGGACGGTGAGCGCCGTGCGGCGATCATGCGCAACCATACGGCGGCCCACCTGCTGCAGGCGGCGCTGCGCCGTGTGCTGGGCGCCCACGTGGAGCAGGCCGGCCAGCTCGTCAATGACGAGCATGTGCGCTTTGACTTTACGCATTTCTCTGCGATGACGCCGGAGGAGCTGCAGCAGACCGAAGCGCTGGTCAATCAGGCGATCCTTGAAGGAATTTCTGTGGAGTGCCGCGAAATGCCGATCGAGGAAGCAAAGAAGCTCGGCGCGATGGCGCTGTTCGGCGAAAAGTACGGCGATGTTGTCCGCATGGTCAGCGCCGGGGACTTCTCCCGCGAATTGTGCGGCGGCACGCATATCGACAATACCGCGAAGCTCGGGCTGTTCCGCATTGTTTCCGAAAGCTCCGTTGCGGCGGGTGTCCGCCGGATTGAGGGCGTTACCGGAACCGGCGTTCTGGCGCTGCTCTCCCGTCAAACCGAGCTGATGCAGGAGACTGCCGCCGCGCTCAAGGTGAACAATGTATCCGATCTGGTGCAGCGTGCAAAGCAGGTCGCGGTTGAGCTGAAGGAAAAAGACCGCGAGATCGAAAGCCTGACCGGGAAGCTCGCGTCCGTTCGCATCAGCGGCATGCTGGCAAACGCCCAGCCGGTGGGCGGCGTTCGCGTGATGACCGCGGTTCTGCCCGGCACGGGCGCGGATGCGCTTCGCGCCATGTGCGACCAGATCAAGAGCCAGCAGGCGGATGTCGTCGCGATTCTGGCAGGCGTGACCGACGGCAAGGCGACCATCGCCGCGACGGCGGGTGCCGAAGCGCAGAAGCTCGGCGTACACGCAGGCAAGCTCGTCGGTCAGGTGGCAAAGCTGGCCGGCGGCAATGGCGGCGGCAAGCCCGATCTGGCGATGGCCGGCGCGAAGGACCCCTCAAAGCTCGAAGAAGCGCTCTCCGCGGCGAATGAAATCATTGCTGCGATGCTCAAATAAGCCGAACCGTTGAGAAATGACACAGCCGCAGAATGGGTTTCCAATGTTGCTTTCCACGCTGCCGTGTGCCCGCAGGGTAACAATATGCTGCAAAGTTCAGTATGATACGATTAAGTATGCTCCTCCCTTTGCGGCGCCTGCTGTCTTGCGATTTTCAGGCAGCCTGCGTATTTCACGCTTTTCAAAGACGAAAAAATCAACATCTATTTCAAAATAAGATCGCATATGTTTCAATGTTAGGAGGAATTTTCGGTGGATTGTGTATTCTGCAAGATCGCAAATGGCGAAATTCCCAGCAAAAAAGTGTATGAGGACGATAAAATCCTCGTGTTCCACGACCTGGACCCTCAGGCCCCGGTGCATGTTCTCATTATCCCGAAGCAGCATATTTCCTCCACGTGGGAAATCACGGAGGAGAACAGCGGAATTATCGCCTATGTTTTTGAAAAGGCCCCGCAGCTTGCAAAGCAGCTTGGGCTTGACGGCGGCTTCCGCCTGGTCAACAACTGCGGCAACGACGGCGGCCAGACCGTGCAGCATCTGCATTTTCATCTGCTGGGCGGCCGGTTTATGGCGTGGCCTCCGGGTTGATTCGCATCCCTTTGAATTTATCAGAAGAAAGGTCTGTAACTAGAATTATGGCAGAAACATATCAAATGACAATCGCCGGGTGCGAGAGACAGCTCCCCATTTGCCCGATCGACGAGCATCTCGACATCGCGGGTTTCGTGATGTTCGGCGATGTCGAGATCACCGAGCGCGCGGCGGAAGAGCTGCTGGCCCGCTGCCCTGAGCACGATGTGGTCATCACGGCAGAGACAAAGGGAATCCCCCTGTGCTACGAAATGGCGCGCAGAGGCTGCCGCCGCTATGTGGTGGCGCGCAAAAGCGTAAAGGCGTATATGCGCAACTGCATCCATGTCGAGGTGAAATCCATCACGACAGATCACGTGCAGGACTTGTATCTTTCGGAGGACGATTATAAAGACCTTGCCGGAAAGCGCATTCTGATCGTCGACGACGTGATCAGCACCGGCGAATCCCTGGCCGCGATCGAGAAGCTGGTTCATGAATTCGGCGGCAACGTGGTAGGCCGCGCCTGTGTTCTGGCTGAGGGCGACGCCGCAAAGCGCGACGATATTATCTTCCTCGAGCCGCTTCCCCTGTTCTTGAAGTAATCCCAAAAGCGTATCGGGAGGGGTTTTCATGCGTCCCTTCGCACTCATCGGCTTTAGCTACCTGCTGGCCCAAACGGCGGCGGTGTATTTGGGTGCGGCAGGCGCTCTTCTCATGGGCTGCATGTGTGCGCTGGCCTTCTGTGTGCTGGCGTGTGTGCGGAAAACCCGATCCCTTCGTAC